>NZ_JBATXN010000303.1:0-10385 GCF_049673265.1 Mycobacterium sp.
GCCATCTCGCGCGACCTGGATGCGGCGAGGGCCTTCGTTGCCGCTCAGCTCGGCGATCTGGCACGAGACGACGCGAAAGAGCGCGGCGAGCGCGCCGCACTCCTGGCTGTTCTCGACGCGCAAGGGAGTCTGACGACCGCAGCACGCGCCTTGGGAATCCACAAGAACACGGTCCTGCAAAGGGTGCGTCGTGCCGAAGAGCGCAGGGGCCGGCCCGCAACGGTCAAAGTCGCCGAACTGCACGCCGCCCTACTCGTGTGCGACGTGCTGGGGGCCTCGGTGTTGCCCGAGTCATAGCCTCACTGGCAGGAGCCCGAGCGCGCTGGATGTGCTCGCAGCACACCGCGTAGGGCTGGGAGGGCCTTGTTGACCAACACCGGCGGTTTGTAGGTTGGCATCTCATCCCGAAGCGCGACCGAGGAGTCCGATGTTGACTACGACTCAACAATCCCAACCCGCAGCAGCGCCCTCGCAGCATGCCTTGCCTGATCCGGGCGAGCAGGTTCCGACGCTGTCCTGGCCGATAGTCGGCATTTTCACATGTGCGCTTGCGCTCTTCGGCGCATCAACGTGGGCTGCCCTCACTGATACTTTGCCTGCGATCGCCACGATCGCCGCGAGCGCCGCAGCAATCTTCGTCCTGTTCACCGTGTTGCACGACGCGTCGCATTACTCGATCAGCTCACATCGCCGGGTCAACGTCGCCTTCGGTCGGGTGGCAATGTTCTTCGTCTCGCCTCTGATCTCATTCAGGTCGTTCGCGTTCATCCATATTGAGCACCACCGCAACACCAATGACGGTGAGTTCGATCCCGATCACTTCGTCAGCGCTGCGCCCCGGTGGCAGCTGCCCATCCGCTTCCCGGCAATGGACCTGCCATACATCAGTTTCTTGGTGCGTAACGTGCGCAGGCGCCCACGCGCCGAGATTCTCGAAACGGTGGCCTTGATGGCCTTCTCGGTGACGGTGATCGTGTTGGCCGCGTTGACCGGACATCTGTGGACGCTCGCGCTGATCTATCTGATTCCCGAGCGGGTGGCGGTGTTCGTGCTGGCTTGGTGGTTCGACTGGCTACCCCACCACGACCTGGAAGACACCCAACGCCAGAACCGCTATCGGGCGACCCGCAATCGCGTCGGCTCGGAGTGGATCCTGACTCCCCTGCTCTTGTCGCAGAACTATCACCTGGTCCACCACTTGCACCCCTCTATCCCCTTCTACCGCTACGTCGCGGCCTGGCGACGCAACGAGATCCCGTACCTCGAGCGCGACTCGGCGATAAGCACCGTGTTCGGCCAGCAGCTCGACGCCACCCAGTACCGCGAGTGGAAACGCCTCAACGGCAAACTAGCTGCACTGCTCCCAGTCCGAATGCCGCGTTCCTCCGCGGCACGCCATGCCAGCACCCATATGATCCCTGTCAAAAGCGTCGAGCCCCTGACTCCAGGCAGCGTCAAAGTCACTTTCGACGTTCCCGATCACCTCAGCGACCAGTTCCAATTCCAGGCGGGCCAGCACCTGACCGTTAAACACCGCATCGGTGGGAAGGAGGTGCGACGAAACTACTCGATCTGCACCTCGGCCACATCGGGAGAACTGGCGATCGGAGTACGGCACATCGACGGCGGGATGTTTTCAACCTTCGCGGTCGAAACACTGCGAGCCGGTGACGTCCTGGAGCTGATGACGCCCACGGGTAGCTTCGGCGCACCGCTTGATCCACTCGCTCGGCGCGACCATGTGGCGGTCGCGGCCGGGAGCGGGATCACACCCATCCTGTCGATCGTGCACACAACGATGGAGATCGAGACCGAGAGCCGCTTCACCCTCTTTTACGGCAACCGAACGGCAGAGTCGACCATGTTCACCACCGAGCTTGATGAGCTCGAATCTCGATACGCAGACCGGTTACGCATCTTCCACGTCCGCTCAGCCGAGGCGCACCACCCCGCCTCTCTTCGCGGCCGCGTCGACCTGGCGATGGTTCAACGGCTGCTCGCCAGCGACCCCCCTTCGATCGACCGGTGGTACCTGTGCGGCCCGAGCGAGCTCGTCACGACAATGCGCGACGACCTCGCGTCTGTTGGGGTTCCGACCGAGCGGATACACCTCGAACTGTTCCGCGGCACGAAGCAACTCACACACGTCGATGACTTTCCCAAGTCCGACGTGACCATCACTCTGTCCGGCGCGGCTCACACCGTGGAACTCGCAGCGGGTGAGACCGTCCTCGAATCCGCGCTGAAAAACAACATCGACGCGCCGTATGCCTGTCTTGGCGGCGCATGTGGCACTTGCAAAGCCAGGGTCACGACAGGAGCAGTATCGATGGAGCAAAATTCTGCACTTAACACAGCCGAGCTCGAGGCCGGCTTCATATTGACGTGTCAATCCCATCCCACCACGCCAACGGTCACGGTCGACTACGACAGCTGAGCCAACACATGCGCAGGATCCGCCAGCAGTCGCGACCGCGCCGCGCGCCCGGCCTAGTCCGGCTCGCGGGGAAAGCTAGCGCTGGTCGATGGCGACCTTCACCGCGCCGCTTTCGCCCTGGTTTGCGATGGCCAGGAAGGCGTCCCGCCACTGGTCGAGCGCGAAGGTGTGAGTCAGCATGGGACGCAGATCAATTCGGCCGTCGACAACCAAGTCGAGATAGTGCTCGATCGCGTGCTTGCGCTGCCCCTCGACCTCTTCGACACCGAACGCGTTGGAGCCCACCCAGCTGATCTCCTTGAAGTACAACGGACTCCACTCCCACCGGCCCGGTGCGTGCACACCGGCCTTCACCAGCGTCCCCCGCGAAGCCAGCACCCGCACTCCGACCTCGAACGTTTCCGGTTTTCCGATAGTGTCGTAGACGACGTCAACAGCTCCGGGATGTGCCATCGGCAATCCCTGCAGCGGCTGCCACAACCGGCCACCACCCCAATTCACCAACTCTTCAATGACCGCTAGCCGGGGCTCATGCGCCAGCACAATCGTTGCGCCGAACCGGTGGGCCAGCTGCGACTGGGCATCAAAGCGGGCAACCACCGCGACCGCCACGTCCGGATAGAGCGCGCGCAGGATCGCGACCGCGCACAACCCCAGCGAGCCGGCGCCGTAGACCAGGACCCGGCCCGATCGCGGCGGCGGGTGGCGGGTGATGGCGTGTAGCGACACCGAAAACGGGTCGGCGAACACCGCCAACTCGTCGGGCACCGATTCGGGCACCGCGAACAGCATGCTGTCGTGGGCCGCCATCAGCTCGGCGTAGCCACCCGTCACGTCGGCCGACACCCCGGTGTGGATCCCGGGTTTGATGTCGCCGTCGCAAAAGCTCCAACACAGGCTGTAGTCGCCATCCTGGCAGGCCGGGCAGGGCGGCTGGATCCCCCGCGGCCCGCAGGACAGCCACGGGTTGAGCACGACACGCTGACCCACCTCCAGGCCGCGGGCCTTCGGCCCCACCCGGACCACGTCGGCAACCACCTCGTGGCCCATCACTTGCGGAAACGAGCAGAAAGCCGCCATCGCATTGTCGGCGTCACCTTCGCCGAAATCCAGCAAGATCTGCTTGGAGTCCGAACCGCAGATACCGGTCAGCTGGGGCCGGGTGATCACCCAATCATCATGCAGCAGACCAGGATCCGCCACTTGTTGCAGTGCAATCGGGCTGCGGGTCAGTGCGTCGTCGGGCCCCGGCGACGGCTCCGGCGGGACCCCGAACACCAACGCTTTCATCGCGGTGCCATCTGGGCCGCACCGGCGATGTAGGCGTCCAGGTCGGCGTTTTTGGCGTCGACGACCGCCTTCATGTCCGGCAGATAGTGCTCGAAACGGTCGCTGCCCAGCGCCGCGATGATGCCGTCGGCCACCTCATCGGCCGGCACCTTGGGTCCTTGGTAAAGCGGTTCCTCGCTGCCCGGCCGATCCCAGATCTCGGTGTCCACCGGCCCGGGCTCGATCAGCTTCACGCACACACCGGTGCCGTGCAGGTCGACGGCCATCGACTCGCTCCAGCCGCAGAGCGCAAACTTGCTGGCGCAGTAGGCGGCCTCGTGGATGATGCCCAGCCGGCCACCCATGCTGGACACATTGACGATCACGCCGTGGCCGCGTTCCAGCATCCGCGGCAAAACGGCCAGCATCAGCCGCACCGGGGCGAGGAAGTTGACCCGCATCACCTCCTCGACCTCGCCCGGGTCCAGCGCAGCGACCGCCCGGCGCTTCGGTATCGCGGCGTTGTTGACGAGCACATCGATGCCGCCCAGCTCGTCCCACGCCCGCGACGCCAACTCGCCCACCGTCGCCGTTTCGGCCAGATCCGCTACCCACATCGTCGAGTCCGCCGAGGTGCTACGGTAGTCGGCCAGCACCTCGGCAAGACGCTCGGCGCGGCGGGCGATCAGTCCCACCACCGCTCCCCCGCTGGCCAGCCGTCGCGCCAGGTCGGCGCCGATACCCGACGACGCGCCGGTGATCACCACCCGCTTTCCTGCTACCGCGTACGCCATGGCCAAAGCGTGGCGCGAATGGCCAGCTATCACACCGGTTTCGGCAATATGCCTGCATAAGAGGCTATTCGGCGGCGTGCTAAGCTCGTTACATTGGCTAAGTATCAACCCGCCTCCGTGCAGAGAGGTAGCGATGGCACGCACCGACAACGACACCTGGGATCTGGCATCAAGTGTTGGCGTGACCGCCACGATGGTCGCCGCCTCGCGCGCGATGGCCAGCAAAGCCGAGCACCCGTTGATCGACGATCCGTTCGCCGAGCCACTGGTGCGCGCCGTGGGCGTGGACGTGTTCGTCCGGCTGGTCAGCGGCGAGTTGAACCCCGCCGACCTCCAGGACGACAGCGACAGTTCGTCGCGGAGCATGCCGCGGATGACCGACAACATGGCGGTCCGCACCAAGTTCTATGACGAGTTCTTTCTCGACGCGACGCAAGCAGGCATCAGGCAGGCGGTGATCCTGGCGTCGGGTTTGGATTCCCGCGCCTACCGGTTGTCCTGGCCCGATGGCACCACGGTGTACGAGATCGACCAGCCACAAGTCATCGAATTCAAATCCCGCACGCTGGCCGAGATGGGCGCGCAGCCCACCGCATACCGGCGCACGGTTGCGATCGATTTGCGCGACGACTGGCCAACTGCGTTGCGCGCGGCGGGTTTCGACGCCGACCAGCCGACGGCGTGGAGCGCTGAGGGGCTGCTGGGCTACCTGCCACCTGAGGCGCAGGATCGGTTGCTTGACACCATCACCGCGCTGTCCGCGCCGGGCAGCCGGATTGCTACCGAAAGCATGCCCCGGCGGGATGACGCCCTGCGCGAGCGTCTCAAGGAACACATGCGGACCGTCTCCGAGCGCTGGCGTAAGCACGGCCTCGATCTCGACATGACTGAGCTGATCTATTTCGGCGACCGCAACGAGGCGGCACCCTACCTGTCCGATTGCGGCTGGCAGATCACCGGCCGCAGCACACGAGAGCTGTTCGCGGCCAACGGGCTTCCGCCGCTTGACGACGACTTCCCGTTTGCCGACCGGCTCTACGTCAGCGGCATACTGACCGACAAAAAGTAGGAGTCATCACATGACACAGGCCCAATCCGGACGATTCGACGGCGACAGCTGGGACCCGGCATCAAGCGTGGGAGCGACCGCGACGATGGTTGCCGCCTCGCGTGCCATTGCCTCGCAAGGCCCCGACCCGCTGCTCGATGATCCGCTGGCCGATCCGCTGGTCCGTGCTGTGGGCTTGACGCCGTTCATCCGCCTTGTCGACGGCGAGGTCAGCCTGGACGATGACCCGGTGCTGAACCGCCGAACGCGGTCTGAGCAAATGGCGGTGCGCACAAGGTTTTTCGATAACTTCTTCTTGGCCGCCACCGAAGGCGGGATTCGGCAGGCGGTCATCCTGGCGTCTGGCCTGGACACCAGGGCCTACCGACTGGCCTGGCCGGCCGGAACGGTGGTCTACGAGATCGACCAGCCCCAGGTGATCGACTTCACGACCACAACCTTGGCCGATCTCGGCGCCGAGCCGACCGCCGAGCGGCACACGGTCAGCATCGATCTGCGATACGACTGGCCAGCGGAGTTGCGGGACGCGGGTTTCGACGTGAACCAGCCGACGGCGTGGAGCGCCGAAGGCCTATTGCCCTACTTGCCGCCGGAGGCCCAGGACCGATTGTTCGACAACATCACCGCGCTCAGCGCGCCGGGAAGTCAGCTCGCCACCGAGCACATCGGCAACCCGGATGCCTTCTCCGAGGAGAGCGTGCAGCGCATCGGCGAACGGTGGCGGCGCGCAGGTTTCAACATGAACCCGGGCGACCTGTTCTACCAGGGCGAGCGCAGTATCGTGATCGACTACCTGACCGGCCACGGCTGGCAGGTCACCCCGCACCCCGCCCCGGAGCTCTACCAGCGCAACGGATTTACCTTCCCGGACGACGAGTCGATGGCGATGTTTCGGGACATGTCCTATGTCGCCGCCATCCTCGGATAGGGCGGACATGGCACGAACTCATGACGACAGTTGGGATCTGGCATCGAGTGTGGGCGCGACCGCGACGATGATCGCGGCAGCCCGCGCGCTGGCGACCAAGAATCCCCGTGGGCTGATCAACGATCCGTTCGCCGAACCGCTGGTCCGCGCGGTCGGGCTGGAATTCTTCGTGAAGATGGTCGACGGCTTGGTCGACTTCTCTGCCACCGAGAACGCATCGCCGGCCCGGATGCAGACCATCGTCAACGGAATTGGGGTGCGCACCAAGTACTTTGACTCTTATCTGCTGGCGGCCGTCAACGCGGGTGTGCGTCAAGTGGTGATCCTGGCATCCGGTCTGGATGCGCGGGCCTACCGGCTGCATTGGCCGGCCGAAACCGTGGTCTATGAGGTCGATCAGCCACAGGTGATCGAGTTCAAGACGACCACGCTGGCCGACATCGGCGCGCAGCCTACTGCCGAGCGCCGTCCGGTCGGCATCGATCTGCGATTCGACTGGTCTGCCGCACTCCAGGCCGCCGGCTTTGACGCGCAAGCGCCCACGGCGTGGCTGGCCGAGGGTCTGCTGATCTACCTGCCGCCAGATGCCCAGGACCGATTGTTCGACAACATCACCGCGATGAGCGCCCCGGGCAGCACCATCGCCACCGAATATGTTCCAGGCCTTAAAGATTTGGATCCCGACCGGGTTAGCGAGATGACGGCACAGTTTCGCGAGCAAGGTATCGACATCGATATGCCGTCGTTGGTGTACACCGAGGGGCGCAGCCACGTCATCGAATACCTGCGCGCTAAGGGATGGGATGTCGTCGATACCCCACGTGCCGAGTTGTTCCACCGCGAAGGATTCGAGATTCCCGCCCCCGAGGATGACGAGCCGCTGGGCGAAATCATCTACGTCAGCGGCACACTCGCGCGCTAGCTAGAAACGAGACTCTCCCAGCCACAGCACGCTGGCACCGCTGAACGCCCGCTCGGCCTGCTCGATAATCCCGACCACCGACTGGCCGATCAATGCGCCCAGCGCATCCGGCAACGACGCGGCCGCCGGTTGCGACGACGGGCGCGGCCGCAGGAAGTCCCACAGCGACGAGCCCGGATAGCCGACAACGCGGACCTTGGCGTCTTCGTCGAAGCCCGCCAACACCTTTGCGCGACGCACCGCGGTCCTTAGGCCGCCGAGTTCGTCGACCAATCCGTGCTCGAGAGCATCTGCACCGGTCCAGACCCGGCCTCGGGCGACCGCGTCTACCGCCTCGACACTCAGCTTGCGGCCCTCGGCAACCCGGTGCACGAAGTCGGTGTAGAACAGGTCCGCCTCGGCCTCGACCTGGGCGTGCTGCTCAGGGGTGAACGGTGCGTTTATCGACCAGGCGTCGGCGTTGGCGTTGGTGCGCACCGAATCCGACCCGACGCCCAAGCGGCCCTTCAGGTCCCGGGCGATCAGCTTGCCGGTGATCACGCCTATCGAACCGGTGATCGTTCCCGAGTTGGCCACGATCGCGTCGGCGCCCATCGAGGCGTAGTAGCCGCCGGACGCGGCGACCGCACCCATTGAGGCCACTACCGGCTTGCCCCGGTCACGCGCCTTGCGCACCTCGCGCCAAATGGTTTCCGACGCGTTGACCGAACCGCCCGGGGAGTCGACGCGCAACACGATCGCTGACACTGCATCGTCGGCGGCTGCCTCCCGCAGGCCTGCCGCGATGGTGTCGCCGCCGGCGCTGGGGGTGCCGAACGGCAACATCCGCGGGCCGCCGCGGCCGCTGACGATCGGGCCGGCAAGGGTGACGACGGCGATAGTCGTCTTGGGTTTGCGCCCCGGCACCGACGGCAACGACGGTCCGCCCGGCACGGTTGCGCGGGCATAGCGGCTCAGATACAGCCTCGGCGGTGCGTCGTCGGCGTCGGCATCCCCGGCCTCGGGTGAAAGGCCTTCGGCGCCAACACGTTCTGCGATGCGCGCATACGCCTCGTCGCGGAAGCCGATCCGGTCGACCAGCCCCGAGCTGACGGCGTCTTCGCGTAGCAGCGGCGCGCGGTCTGCTAGCGCATCGAGTGAATCCAGGCTGATCCTGCGCGAGCCGGCGACTGCCTGCCAGACCTGGGCGCGCAGGCTTTCCAGCAGCCGGGTGTCGGCTTCGCGATGCGCGTCGGTGTAGCGGTCTTGCGTGAAAAGGTTTGCCGCAGACTTGTATTCACCGCGCGCGACAAACTGCGCTTCAATGCCGGCCTTCTCCAGGGCGTCACGCAAAAACAGCGCATTGGTAGCGAAACCGATCAGCCCGACGGTTCCCGACGGCTGCATCCACACTTCACCGAACGCCGAGGCCAGGTAGTAGGACAGCGTTCCCGGATAAGTCTCGGCCCAAGCCAGCGACGGCTTGACCGCGGTGAACGCGGCGATCGCGTCCCGCAGCTCCTGAACCGGCCCCGGCGCAGCGGCAGGAAGTTGCACCCGCGCAATCAGGCCGGCGACCCGCGGATCGTCGGCGGCGCGGTGCAGCGCGGAGATGGCTTCGCGCAGCACCAATGGACGGCCGCCGCCGGTGATGATCGCCAGCGGGTCGAAGCCGCCGGTCTCCGGCGGCGCCGCGCGCAGGTCCAGTTCAAGCACGCACCCTCTGGGTACGCCGTGGTGGCGGGCGGTGTCGACCCGGCGAGCCAGAGCGCGGACCTCGTCAACACCCGGCGGGTCGGGCAGGAAAGCAAACATAGTGTCGAGCCTACCGATGACCAGCGGCCCCGCCGTGCCGGCGGAGGGTGGGCCGTACGGTGGCGGGGTGCGATTCTCCATCTCAATCCATCAATTCGATTCCGCCGGCTTCGACGCGGCCGGTCAGCGCGACTACCTGACCCGGGCCGAGGAGCTCGGATTCGAGGGCGGCTGGACGCTCGAACAGATTGTCGGCGAAGCACCGCTGTTGGCGCCGCTGGAACTGCTGGCCTACGCCGCGGCCTGCACCGAGCAGCTCCGGCTGGGCGTCGCCGTGCTGGTCTCGTCGTTGCATGATCCGCTCCAGCTGGCCTCGGCGGTGGCCGCGGTCGATCGGCTCAGCCACGGCAGGCTGGATGTCGGCGTTGCACCCGGCGGCGGCTTTCGCCAGTTCGGCGCGTTCGGGGTGGAAAAGGCCACCTTCATCAGCAGCTTCACCGAGGGCCTGGAGTTGATGAAGGCGGCCTGGTCCGATGAGCCGCGGGTGACGTTTGACGGCCGGTTCCGCCAGGTCAACGATCTGCCGATCCAGCCCAAACCCGTGCAGCGGCCGCATCCGCCGCTCTGGTTCGGCGGCCAGGCCCCCAAGGCGCTGGCCCGGGCGGTGCGTCACGGCGACGCGTTCCTGGGTGCGGGTTCGTCGAGCACCGCGAAATTCGGCGAGGCCGTGCAAACGGTGCGCCACGAGCTGGCCGAACAGGGCAAGGATCCCGCCCAGTTCAGCATCGGCAAACGCGTCTACCTGATGGTCGACGACAACGCCGCCACAGCGCGTGAGCGGGTGCTCGCCGGTTTGCACCGCATCTACGGCTCGATGCCCGGAATCGAGGCGGTACCGGTTTCCGGCACGCCCGACGACGTCGCAGCCGGGCTGCGTGACGTCATCGACGCCGGCGCCGAAATGATCCTGCTCAACCCGGTTGGCCCTGACCTCGCCGAGGATCGCGAGCAGATGGAACGCCTTGCTGCAGAGGTGATTCCGCAGCTGCGCTGAGCCGATGCCCCAATTGCCCACCGTCGACCGGCCGACCGCGGTATAACGACTCAATGGTTCTCAAAGTCACCGTGTCGCCGGAATTGATCGACGGAGACGTCGACGAGGGTTACGGCAAGGTCGCTGACGCATTTCGCGCCAACTTCGCGCGCGGGCATGAAGTTGGGGCCGCTGTCGC
>NZ_JBATXN010000304.1:0-5489 GCF_049673265.1 Mycobacterium sp.
ACAACCCGTGGGATCAGCGGCTGTGCCTGATCCCCGACGCCGACCTGTACGCCGCGATCGGTGCGGGCCGCGCCGAAGTGGTCACCGACCACATCGACCACTTCGATTCCACCGGAATCGTTTTGAAGTCCGGCGGGCATCTCGACGCCGATGTCATCGTCACCGCCACCGGCCTGCAACTGCAGGCGCTCGGCGGCGTCACGGTGTCCGTCGACGGCGGCGAGATCAAGCCGCAGGACCGATTCGTCTACAAGGCCCACATGCTGGAGGACGTGCCGAACCTGTTCTGGTGCGTCGGGTACACCAACGCCTCGTGGACGTTGCGCGCCGACATGACCGCCCGTGCGACGGCAAAGCTGCTGGAGCACATGAAATCTCACGGTTACACGCACGCCTACCCGCATCTCGACGGCGAGCCGATGCCCGAAAAGCCGTCGTGGGACATCCAGGCCGGTTACGTGCTGCGCGCGCCGCACGCCCTGCCCAAATCCGGCACCAAGCGGCCGTGGAACGTTCGGCAGAATTACTTCGCTGACGCCATCGACTACCGGTTCGACCGGATCGAAGAGGCGATGGTGTTCGGCCGTGCTGATGAAAAGGCGGCGCTCGCCGGCTAGGTGAGTGACACGCCGATCACCGGGGTGGGGGAAGCTGCTGCTGGCGGAATTGCCGCTGCATCGGGGCCACTTCTAATCAACAGCCGGTAAAGATTGGGCGACGGCAATACGCTGGTCGCCATGGCAGCTGCTATGCGCGAACCGAATGTCGTCGTTTTGGGTGGCGGTTCCTGGGGCACCACCGTCGCTTCCATCTGCGCGCGCCGTGCGCCGACGCTGCAATGGGTGCGCTCGCAAGAGACCGCCAAGGACATCAACGACAACCACCGCAATACCCGCTACCTGGGTGACGACGCCGTTCTGAGCGAAACCTTGCGCGCCACCACCGACTTCAGCGAAGCCGCCAACGCCGCCGACGTCGTCGTGATGGGCGTGCCGTCGCACGGGTTTCGCGACGTGCTCACCGAACTGGCGACCGAGCTGCGCCCGTGGGTGCCGGTGGTTTCGTTGGTCAAGGGCCTCGAACAAGGCACCAACATGCGGATGTCGCAGATCATCGAGGAAGTGCTGCCCGGGCATCCGGCCGGCATTCTGGCCGGCCCAAACATCGCCCGCGAGGTAGGCGAGGGCTATGCGGCTGCCGCAGTGCTGGCGATGCCCGACCACCACTTGGCGTCACGCTTGGCACAACTGTTCAGCACCAGGCGATTTCGGGTATACACCACCGACGATGTCATCGGTGTCGAGATGGCCGGCGCGCTGAAGAACGTCTACGCGATCGCCGTCGGGATGGGCTACTCACTGGGCATCGGTGAGAACACCCGCGCCTTGGTGATGGCTCGCTCGGTGCGCGAGATGTCAAAGCTTGGCGAGGCGATGGGCGGACTGCGCGACACCTTCTCCGGGTTGGCCGGCATGGGCGATCTGATCGTCACCTGCACCAGCCAGCGCAGCCGCAACCGCCACGTCGGTGAGCAACTCGGTGCGGGTAAGCCGATCGACGAGATCATCTCGTCGATGAACCAAGTCGCCGAGGGCGTCAAGGCCGCCAGCGTGATCATGGAGTTCGCCGACAAGTACGGGTTGAATATGCCGATCGCGCGCGAAGTCGACGCCGTCATCAACCACGGCGCCACTGTCGAAGACGCCTACCGCGGATTGACCGCGGAGACGCCCGGGCACGAGGTGCACGGTTCGGGTTTCTAAGCACACCAGCCACTTCCGCACCGTCAGGTGGGGTGCACCATTTTTCGCAAACGAGGCCATATGCGATATCAGAGGTCGAACAGGCCGATTGGCCCGCGGCCGGCGAGCTTCTGCACGGCCCACTGATTCAACGAGACGTTCTGTTCAGCGGCCTCAACCGCGAGGCGCGCGTGCAGCGACGGCGACGTCCGGACGACGAACTTGCCACTGAATTTTCGGTCGGTGATCGGAGCGGGCGGCTCGTGGTCGACTTCCTGACACTCGGCGAGGTACTCATCGACGGCTTGCTCAATGTCGGCCATCGCTTGCCGCATCGTCGGCGCGCCCCGCACCAAAGACAATTCGATGCAACGGCCGATGTATTCGCGATGCTCAGCCGACCACTCGGCGCGATAGGCGTAGTGATTCATCCGAGCGTGATATCACCCGTGCATCGAAAAAGAAAAGTCACTACATGCCTGCTTGTGGAGACTGCTGAGACTGGTGTGACTCGCGCCGACTAAGCGCCCGCTAGCGCCCGGCCATTTCCTCGAGCCGGCGGATCCGGTCGGCGATCGGCGGGTGCGTGGAGAACAACGACCCGATCTTCTCGCCGTTGCGGAACGGGTTGGCGATCATCAGGTGCGCCTGGGCAGCCAGCTGCGGCTCCGGGGGAAGCGGCGCGGCTTGCACACCACCAGAGATCTTGCGCAGCGCCGAGGCCAACGCCAACGGGTCACCGGTCAGTAACGCACCCGACTCGTCGGCCTGATACTCCCGCGAACGTGAGACAGCCATCCGGACCACCATCGCCGCGATCGGGCCCAGCAGCGTAACCAGCAGCAGCGCAAAGGGATTGCCGCCTTCGCGGTCATTGCCACCAAAGAACAATGCGATGTAAGACAGTGCGGTGATCACCGACGCCAGCGCGCCGGCCACACATGAGATCAAAATGTCGCGGTTGTAGACGTGCGAAAGCTCATGACCCAGCACCGCCCGCAATTCGCGCTCGTTGAGGAGGTTCAAAATCCCGGTGGTGCAGCACACCGCGGCGTTGCGTGGGTTGCGTCCGGTGGCGAACGCGTTGGGCGCGGCGGTGTCGCTGATGTAGAGCCGCGGCATCGGCTGGTGGGCCGCGGTGGCCAGCTCGCGCACGATCCGGTACATCGCAGGCGTTTGTACCTCGGAAACCGGCTGCGCGTGCATCGCCCGCAGGGCCAACTTGTCGCTGTTGAAATACGTGTAGACGTTCATGCCGATGGCGAACAGCACTGCGATCCACATAACTCCGGGACCGAACAGCCGACCAACGAACACGATCAGCGCCGACATGCCTACCAGCAACGCGAACGTCTTGAACGTGTTGTGATGCGGATGCCAGGTCATGGGTTTCCTCCTCCGCATACGTGGGACATGCTCATTAAACGCTCAGGACAGGCCAGCGAGTTCCTGAAACTAGCCGTGTCGGTTGATCGTGTAATCGACCAGCGTGGCCAGCGCCTGGCGACCGGGGCCGTCGGGCAGCGCGGCCAGCTCCTCGCGGGCCTGCGCCGCGAATCGCGCCACGGTGTCCTTGGCCTTGGCCATGCCAGCCGAGGCCCGCAGCAGCGCCAACGCCTCGGCCAGCTGCGCGTCGTCGTCGATCGGGCCGACCAGCAGCTCGCGCAGCCGATCGGCGTCTGAGCCGCTGTCGTGCAGCGCGTAGAGCACCGGCAACGTGTGCACACCTTCGCGCAGGTCGGTGCCGGGCAGCTTGCCGGACTCGTCGGGGTCGCTATCGATGTCGATGATGTCGTCAGAGATCTGAAACGCCGTGCCGACGATGCTGCCCAGCCGGCTGAGCCGCTCGACCTGGTCGGCGTCGGCACCGGAGAACATCGCGCCGAACTGGCCCGCGGCCCCGATCAGACACGCAGTCTTCTCATGCACCACCTTCAGGTAGTGCTGGATCGGATCGGCGGCGTCGGATGCACCCCGGGTCTCGCGCATCTGGCCGGTCACCAGCTGGGCGAACGTCTCGGCGATGATCCGCACCGCATCCGGGCCTAGCCGCGATACCAGCCGCGACGCCGTCGCGAACAGGTAGTCGCCGGCCAGGATCGCGACGTTGTTGCCCCAACGCACGTTGGCGCTGGGTGCGCCGCGGCGGACCTCGGCCTCGTCCATCACGTCGTCGTGATAGAGCGTGGCCAGATGCACCAGCTCGATGACTGCCCCGGCGATCGTCACCTCGACGGCGTCGGGCTGTGGCCCCAGCTGCGCCGATAGCACCGTGAACAGCGGCCGGAATCGTTTGCCACCGGCCTCGAAAAGGTGCAGCACGGCCTCTGTCATCAGGTCGTCAGAGCCGCGCAGCTCGGTTTCCATCAGTTGCTCGATGCGAGCAACCCCGTCGCGCACTCCGGTGGCGAACGCCGCATCGCCGAAGTCAAAGCCCGCCACCACGGTCGCCGGAGTCCTCACGCGACCAACATACTGGTGAGCATGGGATCCCATGCCGACGTGGTGGTGGTGGGCGCCGGACCGGCCGGGTCGGCGGCGGCCGCCTGGGCCGCTCGGGCCGGCCGCGACGTGCTGGTCATCGACGCAGCGAACTTTCCTCGCGACAAGGCCTGCGGTGACGGGTTGACCCCGCGCGCGGTCGCCGAGCTGGAACGGCTGGGGCTGGGTGACTGGCTGGATGCCCGGATTCGGCATCGGGGCTTGAGGATGAGTGGGTTCGGCGGCGAGGTGGAAGTCGACTGGCCCGGCCCGTCGTTCCCGTCGACCGGCAGCGCGGTGGCCCGCGTCGAGCTGGACGACCGGATCCGCAAAGTCGCCGAGGACGCCGGTGCTCAGATGCGGCTTGGCGTCAAAGCGGTTGGAGTACATCATGATTCATCGGCCCGTGTGGTGTCGGTGGCGCTGGCCGACGGGACCGAGGTCGGTTGCCGCGAGCTGATCGTCGCCGACGGCGCCCGCTCGCCGCTGGGGCGCGTTTTGGGCCGGCGCTGGCATCAGGAGACGGTGTATGGCATCGCCGCCCGCGGATACCTGGCCACGCCGCGCAGCGACGAGCCGTGGCTGACCTCACACCTGGAGCTGCGCTCCCCCGACGGCGCGGTGCTGCCCGGCTACGGCTGGATCTTCCCGCTGGGCAACGGCGAAGTGAACATCGGCGTGGGCGCGCTGTCGACGTCCAAACGGCCCGCCGAGCTGGCGCTGCGGCCGCTGATGTCGTATTACGCCGACCTGCGCCGCGACGAGTGGGGGTTTCGCGGCCAGCCTCGCGCGATGTCCTCAGCGCTACTGCCGATGGGCGGGGCGGTGTCGGGGGTGGCCGGCCGGAACTGGATGCTGATCGGCGATGCCGCCGCCTGCGTCAACCCGCTCAACGGCGAGGGCATCGATTACGGGCTGGAAACCGGGCGGCTGGCCGCCGAAATCCTCGGCTCGGGTGATCTGTCGAAAGCGTGGCCGAGCTTGCTGCAATCCCATTACGGGCGTGGGTTTTCGGTGGCACGCCGGCTGGCCTTGCTGCTGACCTTTCCGCGGTTCTTGCCGGCGACCGGTCCGATCGCGATGCGCTCGACGACGTTGATGGGCATCGCGGTGCGGGTGATGGGCAACCTTGTCACCGACGACGACGCCGACTGGGTCGCTCGGGTGTGGCGCGGCGGCGGGCTGGCCTCGCGGCTGATCGACCGCCGAAAGCCGTTCAGCTAGCAGGCTTGTAGCCGGCGTGCAGCGCGACGATGCCGCCGGTCA
>NZ_JBATXN010000305.1:0-4397 GCF_049673265.1 Mycobacterium sp.
AGACCCGTCGGAACGCGAGTTTGGGACGAGCGGCATCAGCCTGTCGCCGTACCGGTTCCCGACCGGGTGGTTCATCGTCGGTTTCGCCTCGGACCTGGCGGCCGGCGAGGTCAAACGAGCTCACTACTTCGGCCAGGAGATGGTGCTGTTTCGCACCGAGTCCGGCCAGTTGAACGTGCTGGACGCTTACTGCCAACACCTGGGCGCCAACATGGGCGTCGGCGGCACCGTCGAGGGGGAGAACATCGTCTGCCCCTGGCACGGTTGGCGTTGGCGTGGCGACGGCACTAACGCGTTAATCCCGTACAGCAAGATCGGCTGCAAGAACAACGTCCGCGTGCGCACCTACCACAGCACGGAGTGGTACGGCTTCATGCTGGTTTGGCACGAGCGGCACGGCCGAGCTCCGTACTGGCAACCACCGGTGCTGGCCGAATTGGAGACCGACGAGTACTACCCGCTGCATCCGCACACCAGGATGGTCAACCGCGTCAAGGTGCACGCACAGATGATCATCGAGAACGCAGCTGACCCTTATCACGTGCAATACGTGCACAAGGCCGCCAACCCCGCCACCACGGCATCGTTCGAAGTGTCCGGATATCACCTGCACGCGACGGTCAACGCGCATTTCGGCGGCGGCCGGGCGCAGACCTGGTTGACCCCGAACGGTCCGGTCGACGCCAAGATCATCTACGACAACTACTCGCTTGGGTTGGGTGTTGTTCGCTTCCCCAGCGAGTTGGTTGCCACCTGCCAAGTCACCGGGCAGACTCCGGTCGACGAGGATTACACCGACTACTTCTACACCCAGGCATCTATCCGCGAGCCGGGAGACACCGGCGACAAGCCCACCGGCCGCGCTGCGCGTTTCCTTGCTCTGCAGCAGGAAGTCATCAAGCAGGACTTCTTCACCTGGGAGAACATGAAGTACCTGGAGAAGCCGAACCTCGCCCCCGAAGAAGCCCACGACTATGCGGCCCTTCGCCGCTGGGCGCACCGCTTCTACCCGGACGAACAGGCTTCGCCGAACGACTTCGGTTACACCGCTGACGGTGAGCCTGACCCGGCGGCTGCCCAGGTCTGAGAAGGAGCCCGATGTCCCGCGTGCCGGCTGGGTCGGCACCCGCTTGCGGCGGAAAGCCCATCAGCCCAGCTGATTTCGGTGTCGAGCGGTTCAGCGTCGCGGCGATTCTCGAGCGTCGTGCCGAGCAATTTCCCGACCGGGTGCTGATGTCGATCGCCGGGGTCGACGTGACCTTCGAGCAGATGCGGCGGCGGTCCTGCGCAGCGGCCAACGCTCTGCTGGACTTGGGGATCCGGCCGGGAGATTGCGTCGGGCTGTTTACCGCGACGTGTCCGGAGTGGATCTATTTCTGGTTAGGCGCCGCGCGTATCGGCGCCGTTACGGCGGCGGTCAACGCCGCCAACAAAGGTGATTTCCTGCTGCACGCGCTTCGCGTGTCGCGGGCTAAGGCAGTGATCACCGATACCGAACGGCGAGCCAGGGTCGCCGAGGTGGCTGAACAGCTACCGGAGCTTAGCAGCGTTGTCGTGCAAGGTGATTGGCCGTTGCTGGAGGCCACCGGCGTCGCGGAGGAGTACGTCGGCGATGTCGGGGATGTCGGGTCGCTGTTCTTCACATCGGGCACAACTGGGGCTTCGAAAGCTGTTGCCACCACATGGCATTACCTGTTCAGCACGGCTGCGACAGCTGCGTCGGCCTGGGAGTTCGGAGCCGGCGAGGTGCTGTGGACGGCGATGCCGCTGTTTCATCTCAGCGCGGCGCCGTCCGTGTTGGCGCCGATGCTGGTCGGCGGGACAACGGTGCTGGCGCCGGCGTTTCATCCCGCGACGGTATGGGACGAGGTGCGCGCCTGCGGCGCTGTCGGATTTGCCGGTGCGGGCGCGATGGTTTCGATGCTGTGGAATCAGCCGTCCGATGCCCGTGACGCGCAGTTGCCACTGCGGTTCATCTCCGCGGCGCCGATTGACGCGTCGGTATATCGCGACATCGAGAAGCGCTACGACTGCCGGATCGTCACCATGTACGGGATGACTGAGGCCTTCCCGATCGCGGTGAAAGGTGTTGCCGAGGAGGGCGTGCCCGGAACATCCGGCCGGCCCAATCCCAGTTTCGACGTGCAGATTGTCGACCCGGACGGCGCGCCGCTTCCGGACGGATCGGTGGGGGAGATCGCCTGCCGGCCGCGCTACCCATACGTGATGAGCGAAGGGTATGTGAACGGTGACGGCGGTATCGACCGGCACCCGCCGTGGTTTCGCACCGGCGACCTCGGCCTGCTCGACAGCGACCGGAACCTGACTTACGTCGACCGGGTGAAGGATTCGCTGCGGCGCCGTGGGGAGAACATCTCGTCGGTCGAGGTCGAGGCCGTGGTGTTGGGTCATCCTTCGGTGCTCGAGGCGGCGGCGGTCGGCGTGCCCAGCGACCTCGGCGAGGACGACATCCTGCTGGTCGTTGCGCTGCGACCGGAGTGCACGCTGGATTACCCTGAGCTGCTTGACTTTTGCAGCGCCCGGATGCCGTACTTCTGTGTGCCACGATACGTGGAGATCGTTAGCGAGCTGCCCAAGACCATTATCGGACGGGTCCGCAAAGACGTCCTTCGCGCCCGAGGCATCGGACCCGGAGCGTGGGACCGAGAAAGCCACGGATACATCGTCAGTCGTTAGAACAAGGAGAGAACAGATGGCCATGACTTACCAGCAGCAGTTCGTCCTCGACGGCGCGGCGGGACGCGATTCCATCCTGAATGTGACCGCGCAGCACAACCGATGCTATTCCGACGGCGACCGCAACGGTTGGATCGCCACATTTCGCCACGCCGGTGCCCGATTCACCCGCGACGGTGAAGAATTCACCGACCTGAGCGCTGCCTTCGACGGGGGGAGGGGACGGCTGGTCACCGTCGATCACGACATCACCGTCGACGGCGTCAACGCAACGCAGCATTGCGTCGCTTTGCTTTTCGCCGCCAGTGGCGATGGCGCTACCGCTTTGCGTGCTACCGGAACCTATCGGGACCAACTCATCTACGAACGCGGCGGCTGGTACTTCACGTCCCGCGAGCTGCAATGGGATTCGGTGTCGAACGGTCATAAGCTCTCGGTGTGACTGAAGCGGGCACCCTGGATGACAGCACCCATCAGCTACCCTCTGGCGTTTGGCACCTACGAGGATGCCCTGCGGATGGTCGGTGTGGCGAGCGAGCCAAGGACTGCGGGAACCATGGTCAGTGCTGCCCGGATCCAAATGTTCGCCGCCACAGTGCGTGACGCCAACCCGTCGTACTGGGACACCGAGTTCGCCACGCGCACCTGGGGCGGGTTGTTAGCACCGCCGGCGCTGCTTATGGGGTGGCTGGTACCGCCGCCGTGGGAACCGACCGAGCGGCCGCCGGTATCCGCGAGCGCGCTGCGGGTGCCGTTGCCCGGCACCACGTTCATCAATGCGGCTAACGAGGCCGAATTTCCGCTGCCCATCGTCGAGGGCGACCGGCTCACCGTCGTCGAGCAAGTGGTATCGGTTTCACCGGAGAAACGAACCCGACTCGGAGTCGGCCACTTCGTCGAAACACTGGACACCTACACCCGGCAGGACGGCGCGGTGGTCGCCACCAACCGGAATACGCTGTTCCGCTTCACCCCCGAGACACCGTCATGACCCTGAATTGGGAGGCGATCAGCGCTGGGGTGGAGCTGCCCGAGGTACGTGACGAGATCAGCTATCAGCGGGTGGTGATGAATTCCGGAGCAACGTGGGATTACTTTCCCGGGCACTTCGATCCCACTTACGCCGAAAGTCAAGGGCATCCAGCGATTTTCGTCAACACCATGCACCTCGCCGGTTTTGCCGACCGCATCGCGACCGATTGGGCCGGGCCGGACAGCAGGGTAGTGCGCCGCAAGCTGAGGCTGACCGGTTCGATCTATGCCGGCGACACGATGGTGGGCCGGGGACGGGTCGTCGCCAAGCGATGCGACGCAGACGTCGACCCGCTGCGCTACCTGGTCGATGTGCAGATCGAGGTGACCAACCAACGCGGCGAGCTGTGCTGTCCGGTCGAACTCACCCTGCAGCTGCCCGGGTAGCTGCGATGGCCGAGGCTTTGGGCGAACGGCATTTGGCGGTATGCCGAAGATTTGGCGAGTCGGTTCGCGCCGCCGACGGCAAATGGGATCGGCGGTCGCCCTGCGATGCGTGGGATGCCCGGGGAGTGCTGGAGCACGTCATCGGCTTTCACGACGTGCTGCTGTTGCGACCGCTGGGACTCAAGCCGCACCGCCCACGTGATGATCCACAGCTGCGCTGGCAGCTGACCTACGACCAACTGGTAAAGGTGTTCGAGTCCGGTCAACTGGACGCGATCGCG
>NZ_JBATXN010000306.1:0-6022 GCF_049673265.1 Mycobacterium sp.
TCTGCGTCGATGCCGGGGATGGTGTCCAGCGGTGAGCGCGAGCATCCGACGACGGTGGCACCGGCGCGCAGCAATTCATGGGCGATGCCGACACCCACGCCGCGGCTGGTTCCGGTGACGACCGCGACCTTGCCGTCAAGGATTCCCACGCTCCGTCCCTCCCGTATTGTTGACAGTGCCTGCCAATTGGTCATACCCTGCCATGCAGGCGTCGACATGTAAAGGGCAGGTGTGCGCGTGGGTAGTCGGTCCAAACTTCGTGTCATTCAATGGGCAACCGGAGGTGTCGGCAAAGCCGCCATCGAATGCGTGCTGAACCATTCGCAGCTCGAGCTGGCCGGATGTTGGGTGCACAGCCCGGACAAGAACGGGCGCGACGTCGGCGAGATCCTCGGCACTACCGCGCTGGGCGTTGCCGCCACCTCCAGCGTCGACGAGGTGCTGGCCACCGATGCCGACTGCGTGGTGTACAGCCCGCTGATCCCCAAAGATGAAGAGGTCGTTGCGATCTTGCGGTCCGGCAAGAATGTAGTGACCCCGGTCGGCTGGGTGTATCCGGATATGAGCAACCCTGCTGTCCAGGCGATCGCCGACGCTGCGCTTCAAGGGGGCGTGACGCTGCATGGTTCGGGGATACACCCAGGCGGCATCACCGAGCGATTCCCGCTCATGCTGTCCTCGCTGTCGTCGGCGGTCACCCACGTGCGGGCCGAAGAATTCTCCGACATCCGGACCTACAACGCCCCGGACGTCGTGCGCCACATCATGGGTTTCGGCGGCACCCCCGAGGAAGCGATGCAGGGGCCGATGGCCAGCCTGCTCGAGGCGGGCTTCAAGCAGTCGGTGCGAATGGTCGCCGACCACATGGGACTTCGTATCGATCCCAATATCAGCACCATTCAGGAGATCGCGGTGGCGACCTCCGACATCGACTACGACCCGTTCCCGATTACCGCGGGAACCGTTGCCGCGCGCCGGTTCCGCTGGCAAGCCCTGGCCGACGGACAGCCGGTCATCACGGCGGCGGTCAACTGGCTGATGGGGGAGGAGAACCTGGAACCGGATTGGAATTTCGACGGCCGCGGCGAACGCTTCGAGGTGGAGATCACCGGCGACCCCACCGTGAGCCTCACCTTCAAGGGGCTGCAGCCGCCATCGATAGCCGAAGGGCTGAAACGGAATCCGGGCGTCGTGGCGACCGCCAACCATTGCGTCAACGCCATCCCCGATGTGTGCGCCGCCGAGCCGGGCATCAAGACCTACCTGGACCTGCCGCTGTTCGCCGGCCGTCCGGCGGCCAACCTCGCGGCGGCTAACCGGTGATCCTCGACGCGTTCCGTCTCACCGATCAGGTCGCGATCGTGACCGGCGCCGGCGCCGGGATCGGTCGCGAGATCGCTGTGGCGTTCGCCGAGGCCGGCGCCGACGTCGTTGTCGCCGCACGTACCAGCTCCGACCTCGACAACACCGTCGCGCTCATCGAACAAACCGGTCGCCGCGGGCTGGCCGTGGTCACCGACGTAATGGTCGATGACGATCTCGCTCGGCTGGTATCAATCACCGTCGAACAATTCGGGCGGCTGTCGATCCTGGTCAACAATGCCGGCGGCACACCACCCCGGCCGGCGATGCAGACTTCCTCGCGATACCTGACTACCGCACTGCATTTCAACGCCGTCGCACCGTTTTTGCTCAGCAAGTTCGCCGCCCAGGCGATGGTCGACACCAACGGCTCGGGATCCATCGTCAACGTCTCGTCGCGATCGAGTGACATGGTGATGAGTTGCATGGTTGCCTACGGCGCGGGCAAGGCGGCATTGAACATGGTGACCCAGAACATGGCGGCCGAACTCGCCCCGCTGGTGCGCGTCAACGCGATCGGTGTTGGCGGTGTCGCCACCCAGTCAATGGACTTCGTCATGTCCGACGACACATTGCGGACCCAATTCGAATCGAACACCCCGATGGCCCGCATCGGCGCTCCTCGCGACATCGCCGCTGCCGCACTGTATCTCGCGTCGCCTGCCTCGTCGTGGGTCACCGGTGTGATGCTGCGCGTCGATGGCGGCACCACCAAGCCCGCCATCGATCTGCCCGCACCGGCACTGCAACCGGCCGGCCGACAGGATCCGTCGTGACAGACGCTGTCCTGAGCGACGTTTCGTTCTGCCACCTGGTCATTGGAGTGACCGATATGGATCGCGCGCTGGCGTTCTACCGCGATCTGCTCGGCATGGATGTGGTCTTCGAAAGAACGATCTCCGGCGAGCCGTTCGATGCCGTCTTGCACGCCAGAAACAAGCAGGAGGGCAGGGTAGCAGGCGGCCTGCTCGGTGGATTGATGGTGGAGCTGCTGTCGCTTGGCGCCAAACCGGCCACGGATAAGCCGACCCGTCGCGGGATCGTCGGCATTCAGAACGTGTCGTTGTCGGTGACCGACCTGGACGACACCCATCGCCGAATCAGCGGCGCCGGCTACCAGCCCGAGCAAGAGCCTTTCGAGATCGGCGGCGTCCGAATGTTTTTCGTGAAGGATCCGGACGGGACGCCGGTGGAGTTCATCGAATTGCCGAGCGGCGCACGCAGCACCTACGAGTTGTACCGCGGCGTGCAGTTGCATCTGGGACCGGTCAAGTGAGCTACACCCACCCCGATTCGATGCGCGGGCAGGTCGCGATCGTCACCGGCGCCGCCCAAGGTGTTGGCAAGGGCATCGCCGCCGCGCTGCTCGAACGGGGGGCAGCGGTGCTGGTGGTCGATATCCAAGACGGCGTGCTGGCGGCGACAACCGCCGAACTCGCGGCAGCCGGTCGGGTCGAGAAGCTGGTCGCCGATCTGCGGGTTCCCGACAGCGCCCAGCGGATCGTCGCGGCCGCCGTCGATGCGTTCGGGACGGTACATGGTCTGGTCAACAATGCGATAGCCACCAACGAGCCAAAGGCATTCGTCGACATCACCCCAGAAGATTTCGCGCTCGGCCACGACGTCGGGCCGCGAGCGACCTTTCTGCTCATGCAGGCGGTGCACCCGCTGATGGTCAAGGCGGGCGGGGGATCGATCGTCAACCTCGGTTCGGGGACCGGCACCGGCGGCGAACCCAAATGGGGCGGTTACGCGGCCGCCAAGGAAGGCATCCGCGGGCTGTCGAAAGTCGCTGCCCTGGAATGGGGGCGCGACAACATCCGCGTCAACGTCATCTGCCCGTTCGCCGAGTCCGACGGCGTCAAACTGTGGAAGCAACACGCCCCTGACGATTACGCCAAAGCGGTGGCACGGGTTCCGATGAAGAGGATCGGCGACGTTCGCACCGACGTCGGCGCCCTGGTGGCGTTCCTGCTCAGCACCGACGCGACGTTCATCACCGGGCAGACCATCCAGGTCGACGGCGGGATCGGCTCTTTCCGATGACCGGCGATTCGTTGCGGGATCGTCAGCGCGCACAAATCAGGGCCGACATTCGGCGAGCCGCATTCCGGCTGTTCATCGAACGCGGGTATGACGCGGTGACGACCGAGGAAATCGCTGCAGCCGCTGGTGTTTCACCGCGCACCTTCTTCCGGCACGTCCCGACGAAGGAGGAGCTGTTGCTTGCGCCGGTTCGTCATGGCGGCGCGGCGATCGTCAACCTTCTCGAACAGCGGCCCGCCGGCGAGTCGCCGGATGTCGCGCTGATCAACGCCATCATCGTCCGGACCAGGTCGTTCGACCAAGCCGACTGCGAAGAATGGCGCGAGGCCCTGCTGGTGGCTCCCGATCTGCTCGACAAGGTCACCTTGCACACGCCGGCCGACAAAGAGCGGGCGACGAAGCTGATCGGCAACCGCATGGGGGCTGACCCAGATGTCGACATCCGGCCTGGCCTGCTCGTCCAACTCGGCTTTACCGCAGGTGATTTCGCCTTCCGTCAATGGGTGCGCCAGTCGACCAAGAAGCCGCGGTCCCTGGACCGCTACGTCACCGAAGCCCTCGAGGCGATCAAGAGTCCGCACTGGAAAAGGAAGCGCTCCTCCCGCTCAGCAGGCGCTCGGGTGTGACTGGCAGTACGGGGTAGTCCCGGGAAAGCGATACCGGTTCGCGGCCACCCATCGGTAGATGGCTTCCTCGATGAATCCGACACCGGGAATCCGGTAGATGATTAACGGGATTCGGGTGCCGATCGCCGCCGACAGGGCGGCGTTGGCGGCCTCTGCGCCGGAGTAAACGGCACCCGACGAATCCAGCCAACGCACCGAATCCAGCAATTCCGACGGCGAAATACCCAGTCGCTGCGACGTTCCCGGACTTTGCAACGGTTCGGTCTGCAGCTGGCCCGTGCGATCGAGTCTGTACAGCAGCTCCACCGACCGCGTGCACATTCCGCATGCGCCATCAAAGAACAGAATGCTGGGCACGGTTCACCTCCCGCATCCCGACGATCCCGAAGGCGACGGCGGTGCCGATCTCAGCGAGGGCACTGAACCACGAGAACCACGTTACGTTGATGTGCGGCAGCGATATGTAGCTGTCCTGGTAGCCGGGCAGGAACGTCGGCAGCAGATGCGCGTACGTGAATCCCAGCGCGCTGCCGAAGCCGACCCCGATTGCCGCCAGCGGCGCGCGCGGGCGAGACATCACCACCATTGAGACGGCCAGCACGATGAATAGCCCCTGCACCATGCCGGCCGCCATGATGAACGGTGGCGACGCCGACATTCCGCGGCGCAGATGGTCCAGGCCGTGCACGCCAAAGCCGATCACGAATGCGATTGCGGCCCAGGGCAGCCATTGAATCGAGTTGTCCTGTTGCTGCTCGATCTGTTCGATCATCACGATCACCGTCCGTCGATGAGCTGTGGGTGACGAAGCCTGCCTGCACTCTCCGTTGTACTACTACGATGAGTAGTAGTCAAGAACCGGACCCATCCGGCTAGAACACGTTCTAATCTTGCCGCCATGGGATTTCTCAAACAGGACACTCCGCAGATCGACTTCGAGGAGTGGAGCAAAGGCACCCGCGCCGAGAAGATCATCCCGATGGCCCGGCACTGGGCGGAGGTCGGCTTCGGCACTCCGGTAGCGCTGCATCTTTTCTACGTCGTCAAGATCGGCCTGTACATCTTGGCGGCGTGGCTGCTGGCGTTGACAACCACGGGCATCACCGGGTTCACAAACGTCGCACACTGGTATGCCGAGCCGATCGTGTTCGAAAAGGTCGTGCTCTTCACCATGCTGTTCGAGGTGGTCGGACTGGGCTGCGGCTTCGGTCCGCTGAACAACCGGTTCTTCCCGCCATTGGGCTCGATCCTGTATTGGCTGCGGCCCGGCACGATCCGGCTGCCACCATGGCCGGGTCGCATACCTTTGACCAAGGGGGATGAGCGGACTCCGGTCGATGTGCTGCTGTACGGCGCACTGCTGGTGCTGCTCGTCATCGCGATCTTCTCTGATGGCACCGGGCCGCGCCCGACGCTGGGGACGACGATCGGCGTGCTGCCGTCCTGGCAGATCTGGGCGATACTCGGCGTGCTGGCGGTGGTGGGTCTGCGCGACAAGGTCATCTTCCTGGCCGCCCGCGGCGAGGTGTACGCCTCGTTCACGGTCGCCTTCCTATTCGCCGGCTACGGCGTGGACATGATCTTGGGCGCGAAACTGGTGTGCCTGGTGATCTGGATGGGCGCGGCAACATCCAAGCTCAACAAGCACTTTCCGTTCGTCATCTCGACGATGATGAGCAACAACCCGGTGTTTAGGCCACGGTTCATCAAACGGAGGTTCTTCGAACACTTTCCGGATGACCTGCGTCCGGGCAGGGCCTCGCGCTGGCTCGCGCATTTTTCCACCGCGATCGAAGGGCTGGTGCCGCTGGTGTTGTTCTTCAGCCACGGCGGCTGGCCCGCCGCGATCGCCGCATTCGTCATGCTGTGCTTCCACTTTGGCATCCTGTCGTCGATCCCGATGGGCGTGCCGCTGGAGTGGAACGTCTTCATGATGTTTTCCGTGCTGGCGCTGTTCGTCGGCCAGGCCTCGGTCGGGTTGAGCGACC
>NZ_JBATXN010000307.1:0-4932 GCF_049673265.1 Mycobacterium sp.
ATTTCTTTGCTGTCGATGGTCGTCGGCTGCCGTAAGCCCGGTTCGGTCGGGGCCGGCCCGCAAGCGGCCCGGGCGCGACTACCGAGGTGCCGTTCGGCCCTGATGCTCGGCCACGCCTCGCTGTCGACCATGCAGAATTAGCCTGAGGTAGACGCCGAATGGCTGATCGAGGTCTATCGGAGCGCCCATCCGGATAACACGAATTTGATCGTGTTATCCGTTATTCCGGGGCGCAGACGGAGGCGCTCGAGGTCAAGTCACATCGTCGCATACCTGAGCGTTCTATCATTTTGCTGAATAGCCTCGCGGTTAGGCGAGACGGCGTAGCTTCAGGACATCCACGGGGGGTCGAAGGGAGACAGTTTTCATGAAGAAGATCGTTGCCAGCTTCGTGCTGGCGTTTGGCGGTATGTTCGCGACCGCCACCGCGGTGGCCCACGCTGACGATGTAGAGATCACAAATTTGAAATACGCCACCGAGGAGGGTTGCGAGGCCGAGGCACCGAATGTGAGCTTGACCCACCACGACTCGCACTACCCCTACTGGTACTGCGAGGCGGGCGATGACGGCTTTTGGCACATTTGGAACTCAACGCACCCTTAGTCATAAGCGGCAAATCGACACGGCGGTGCTTCCCGGAGCAGATCACCGTAGACCGGTATTGTGTGGCGCAAGATCCATTTGAGCCCTGAACCAGCATCATGGGTGACGCTCTGCGATCCACGAGCCTTACGTCCCACCACCGGTCGTGTTCCATTTCGGCGCCCTTCTCGATCTCTTCGTCGGTAAACGTGAAATCGATTGCGCCCCAGTCGCAGAGCGGCACGATCTGGCACCCAATATCGTTCAACTTGACCGCGATATGGCGCGCCTGGCTGCGGTTGGATTCTATGAAAGATTTTTCCAGCTCCGACCACGCCGGCGGCTTTGTCTTTCCGCCTTGTATAACGCCATAGCGGGCATGAATTGCCCGCGCCACAGTCTCGAATGATCCGCCTCGGCGAAGTCCGCGGTGCAAGTCTGCTGCGAAAACGGCAATTATTAGCCTGGTTCGTCCATGTAGAGGGGACGTCGCGGCCCGCCGACCATCGCGAGCGATCACCGGTCGCGCGCGTCGATTGTGGGCCGTCACGCCGACTTTGCCGTAACCGGACGAAAATCCGCTCGATGCCGGATCATGTGGGCATGACAACAGGGTCTGAGCCTCAATATCCCTCCAATGACCCCTGGGGCTCCCACCCTGGGTCTTATCCGCACGCCCCACAGCCGGGGTCTTATCCACCCCAGGGACAGCCAATGCCCGGTGGGTTCCACGGAGTGGACGCCTATGGCCGGCCACTGTCGGACAAGAGCAAGGCCGCAGGTGGTTTGCTGGGGATCTTGCTTGGTGGTTTTGGTGCCGGGCGGTTCTATCTCGGCTATACGGGCATCGGGATCGCACAGATCGCCGCCACCTGGCTTACGTTCGGGATCGGCGGAATCTGGCCATTGATCGACGGAATCATGATTCTGGTCGGCAAAGTGCCGGACGCGCAGGGCCGCCCGCTGCGCGATTGACTGACTGTCGTCAAGCGGCCACAGCCCTTCACCCGCCGGCCATTTCTCTCCCCCAGGGGGCAGCTGCTAAGCGGCCATGCGCCTCGGGTGGTCAAGTGGTCGCGGGTTCAAATCCTGTCAGCCCGACCCTCGATTGGGTAGCATCGCCGCCGTTACGGCGCATCCAGCTGGGAGGACAAATGGGTCTGAGCGACAAGGGTTTTCTCGAAGTGGCGGGCAGCCGTCGCGCGGCGCTCGCGGTTCTGGCGAGCATCACCGGCCTGTACTATTTGATCCTCGCGGCCAACAATTGTGTGGATACCGACACCAACCGCCGCGGCGTCGCAGCGGTGCTGTCGATGCGGGACACCATTCACCACGCCGGGATCGACTGGCATGCGATCACCAGCGAGACGGCTGTTTGGATCGTGTACATCCTCATCGTTATCTGGGAATTCCTGATCGCATTCGTCCTTCTGGCCGCCGCGGTGGCGTGGTGGCGAGTGGTAGCGGGCCGCCCGGTGCGCGATACCGCTGTGCGACTGGCGAGTATGGGGTGGACCATGGCGGTGCTGCAGTTCCTCGGCGGCTTTCTCACGCTTGCGGGCGAGTGGTTCCGAATGTGGGCGAACACGGAGGCCAATGCCACCTCGGCCGCCCTGCAGAACTTCCTCATCGCTGCGGTGGGACTCCTTCTGGTGCACTTGCCCGAACAGCCGGCCGAGGCACGATGCTAAAGGGCTCCCGCATATTAGCAATCGCGGCGGTAGGGGCAGGGCGACTGCAACAAGGGGATTGTTACAGGCCAAGATCGTCAGGGGATGCGGACGCGCTTTCTAAGCTTCACCTCCACCCGACCAAAGACTGAATCCCCCGCGCACCAACCTGATTGAAGCTGAGGTCAGCCCGAAGGCCTCATCCACAAATCGATGCGACGTCGCGAAACCACCTAGAAGCCTTCAAGATAGACACCACCTGGGCGGCTCTCGGATCTGGAACAACAACCGCGGTCAGTAATCCTGCCGCGCGGATCGATTTCACCCACGACCCATTTCCCCTTCGGATCGGATAGTCCTTAGGGCTTGGCGGTGCCACGTGAGAGACCCGGCGTGAACGTGACCGGTAGCTTGCCCAGGCCGGTCATACTCGGGTTGCCGAGGTATTGTTGCACTCCGTCGAGGTCGACCCGGTAGTCGGGAATGCGCTCGAGTACGGCTTTTACCATCACCTGAGACATCAGCCGGGCTAGATGGGATCCGATGCACCGATGGGGTCCAAGCCCGAACGCGACGTGGCGGTTGGGCGCACGGTCCATCAGGATTTCGTCGGGTCGCTCGAATTCCTGGTCGTCGTGATTGGCGGCCAGCCAGCTGATGACAACCCGGTCGTTGCGCCGAAGATGCTGTCCGCCAACGACGATATCGCGAGTCACTGTGCGGCTCAGCTGCTGATTGACCGAGAAGTAGCGCAGAAATTCATCTGCCGCGCTGCGGTGGAGCTCAGGGCGGTCAATGAGCTGTTGCCGCAAATCGGGGTGGGTGCCCAGGTGTAACAAAGTCAGCGCGGTCTGTGAGGTCGTGGTGTCGACGCCGCCGGCAATGAGGTTCCAAAGAATGTTCAGCAACTGTGCGTCATCGAGGCCTCTGCCGTCGAATTCGAACTGGATCAGAAAGCTGGTCAGGTCGTCGCGGGCGTCGGCTCGCCGAGCTGCTGCGAACTCCAGAACGTCCTGCATCATCGCGGGGACTTCAGCGATGGCCTTGGTGTACTCGGGACTGTCCTGGGGCACGGCCATCACGGAGTGAAACAGGTTGGCGTAGATGTGCCAGTTCTCGTAGGGCAGGCCCATCAGTTTCATGGTGAGGATCGCCGGAACCGGGCTGGCATAGTCGAGCACGAGGTCCATCTGCCCGTCGTCGATGCGTTGATCGAGAAACCAGTGCGCCGATTGCTCCATGAACGGCTGCATCTTTTGCACGGCTCCGGGTGAGAAGAACGGAGCCAGGGCATGCCGTAAGGCTTGGTGGTACGGACCGTCGACTTCGCCGATACCCAGGGCAGGTTGGCCATCGGGGCGCGGCACGCCCATCTCGCCTTGATAGTCGACGCCGTCGGCGGCATGCGGCTCGTATTTGTGTGAGAACACCTCGCCGTCCCGCGCGGCCTGGGTTACCGCGTCGTAGCTGGTGAGGAACCAGAATCCGCCGTAGTTCTCATTCCACGCCACCGGGCATTTTTGGCGCAGCTCGGCGTTGATCGCGAGTTCGTTGAGGTTGAACTCGTCGGAATGATGATCGAAATCCACGATCACGTCGCCGGCGACGTCGGGACGCACGTTGTTTTCACCCATAGAAAGCCTTCCAACGTCGCCAAGCTAGCAGCTTATCGCGCTATCTTTGTAAGTTTAGCCACCTACGCGCCTGGAGCCTGTAATGGTCAGCCACCGAACTGTTTTCAATCACGTAGGTCTGTGTGTCAGCGACACCGCGCGGTCGCGTCGCTTCTACGAGGGCCTGCTCGGATTCGAATTCTGGTGGGACCTGGAACCGCCTGACGAGGCCACCGCCCAACTGCTGCAACTGAACAAGCCGATCGGTGTGCGCGCGACATACCTTATCCGCGACGGCTTCGTGCTAGAGCTACTCGCTTACTCACACCGAGCCCTCCGGGCCGGCCCGGAACGTGCCATGGATCAGCTGGGGCTTACCCATCTGTCGCTATCGGTTTCGGATCTGGCCGACGTGTTGGCGACCGTGGAGAGCTACGGGGGATCAGTGGTCGAGAGCACCGTTACCGATCAGTCGGCGATGATTCGCGACCCAGATGGGCAGCTGCTGGAATTACTCCCGGATACCTGGCTGGCGGGCTTGCCACAGCGGCCCTAGTGAATCAGCCGGAGCGCCAATGTATCTCGTAGCCGTTGAGGGCTGGGCCAGGGGAGAAGCGTCACTGTGACGAATCCCGGTGTCGCAGGCTAGGACTTGTTCAGCGCAACTGCGGCGCGGATCAGCGCTTTCAACGCCTTGTCGTTGATCTTGTCGCCCTCATGGATATCGATGGCACGTCTGGTGTTGCCATCGAGGCTTGAGTTGAACAGTCCGGCCGGGTCTTCCAGCGATGCGCCTTTAGCGAAGGTCATCTTCACGACGCTCTTGTAGGTCTCTCCGGTGCAGACCATTCCGGCGTCATACCACACCGGGACGCCTCGCCACTTCCACTCTTCGACCACATCCGGGTCGGCCTCTTTGATCAGCTTTCTGATGTGAGCGAGCGTCTCACCTCGCCAATCACCCAGTTCTTTGATCCGTGTGTCTATCAGCTGCGAGGGCGAGTCGCCACCATTTTCTTACGGTGCGCCGCTCTTCGACTTCGTCATCGCCTGTATCGCTTTCTTC
>NZ_JBATXN010000308.1:0-4071 GCF_049673265.1 Mycobacterium sp.
GGCGAGCTGGATGCCCATCGCGATCCCGCCGAGACCCGCGCCGACGATCGCCACCGTCGGCTTGTTCGGCGCTGTAGTCACAGGAAGGATTGTGCCTCACGAAGTCGAGTCACAGGAGTCACGGCCGCACCAAGAGCTGACCATGACATGTGGTTTGGAAACGAAGACACATGCGATATCAAAGCCGAAGAGAGAGTGGCCCCTTCCGACGGGACGGCTGAGGCTGATGAGCAACCCGGGTCAACGCGGCTGCAGGATCACCACTGGGATCTCGCGTTCGGTCCAGCTTTGGTAGGTGTCGAAGTCGGCGTAAAGCTCGACGAGCCGCGGCCAAAGCCGGCTTCGCTGCTGCGGATCTGCAGTCACCGCGTGTACCGGACGTCGCTGCGACCCGACCTGCGCGATCACATCCGGCTCGGCGACCAAATTGCGGTACCACTGTGGATTGTTGGGCAGCCCGCCCTGTGATGCGACGACTACCAGGTCTGGACCGTCGGCCAAATAAAGCAGCGGAATGGTGAACACCTTGCCCGATTTGCGGCCCCGATGCTCAAGAAGCAGCGTCGGCACCGGCTTTCGGAAGCCGGCGCCGATGCGCCACTTGCCGCCGATCCTGCCGTTCGTATGGCGATAAACCCACACCTGAGCCCGGCTCATATAACGAAAGATCTTGGGCAGCAACGGGGAATCCAGCTGGCCGGGCCGTTTGGGCGCCGCAGTCACGAAACCACCCCGTCCGGTAAGCCGCCAACGCGCGTGCCCGTACCCTAGCCGGTGAGGAGTCGATGACGGTGGAGACGTGGGAACTGGCGGCCCGTGAGCAGATCCGCGACACACTGGCCCGATACAACTGGGCCGGTGACGCCGGGCGTCTCGACGAACTTGCCGAGACCTTCTGCGCCGACGGCGTACTCGAGATTCGCGGCGCCGAAACCCTGCGCGGTCGATCAGAGATCGTCGCGTTCCTCAGCGGGGTCACCGGCAAGGTCGCCGCAAGCGCGGACGTCAAGCCGATCGTCCGGCACAACGTTGCGAACGTGCAGTTCGCCAACGTGACTCGCGACCAAGCGCACGTCTCGTGCTACTTCACCGTGGTCACCCATATCGGGCTCGACCATGCCGGCCGCTACCGCGACACCTTCGTGCCCGAGGGCAATACCTGGCTGATCAAGCACCGTAAGGTATCAACCGACTGGGCAGCCCCGGACTCGACGATGGCCGCTGGAGACAGGCGATGAGCCACAAAGCAACCGTGGAACTGGTGCTCGACTGTGCCGAGCCAAAGACGCTCGCAATTTTCTGGCGCGAGGCGCTCGACTATCGCGAGTACTACACCGACGCCGAGCTGGCTGTGCTCGTTCCCAAACAAGGCATCGCTTCACCGCTTCTGCTGCAGCGCGTACCCGAACCCAAAGCGGGCAAGAACCGCATGCACCTCGACATCGTGGTCGACGACATCGAGCCCGAGGTTGATCGGCTGGAGGCGCTGGGCGCTCATCGCATCGACGACGGCGTGCAGAGTTTCGGGGGAACCCGATGGGTGCGGATGTCGGACCCCGAGCAGAACGAGTTCTGCGTTTCCACCGGCGTGGAGTGGTAAGGCTTGATACCGCAAGGCATTTCAGATGATGCGCTGCTTGCGCAGGAGGCATGCTTCGCGCGAGCATTCGCTGACGGCGATCCGGCAGTCGCACGTGGCCTCTATCAGCCCGACGTGGTGTACGTGAGCCCGACGGTACGTCTCTTCGGTTGGCCGGCGCAGATCGACGGCGTCGAGCGCACCCTCGAGTTCATTGCGCTCACCATCCGCGACTGCCAAGCCATTCGCTACGAGGCGGTGGAGCACGCCATCACCCCTGGTGCCGACGCGGCGTTCGTGCGCGTGCAGTTCGACTGGACCCAGGGCGAACAACGCCTGCGCTCGACATACGTGGTGCTCTACCGCTACCGCGACGGCCGGATCGCGCGCCAGGAGCTGTACTACGACCCGAGCGGGACGCTGGAATCGAAGTGAATCGCTTCGGTCACGAAATGGAACACGCCGGGTACTGATCGGGGTTGTCCAGTCACCCGTGGCACCATAGCGTGTTGTGTCCGACCTGAACCGGCGCCTTTTTCTCGGGGCGCTTTCTGCCGCCGTTCTCGGCGGCGCGGGCATGGCGCGTGGGGTGTTCGCCGGTCCGCCACACAGCCCGACGGCCGCCGCTGCTGCACAGTCGCCACACCCAGCGGGCGGCAAGGTCTTTCCTGCTCCGTCGCCGCCGCAGCCGGCGCCCATCGTGCGGGTGCCGCTGCCTGGTGGCGGTGTGCTCACCAAGCTGCCCGGGGACGGCAATCTGCTGGCATTGACGCTTGATGACGGCGTGAACACCGACGTGGTGCGGCTCTACACCGAGTTCGCCCGGGATACCGGCGTAAGACTGACCTATTTCGTCAACGGCATGTACCGCTCGTGGACCGACAACCTGGCAGTGCTTCGGCCGTTGGTCGAATCCGGGCAGATTCAGCTGGGCAACCACACCTGGTCGCATCCGAACCTGACAAAGGTGCCCGCAAGTCGAGTGGCCCAAGAGATTTCCCGCAACGACGAATTCTTGAAAAGAACCTTCGGGGTGGCCGCGGGGCCGTACTTTCGGCCTCCCTACGGAAAGCACAACTCAACCGTCGATGCGGTGGCAGCCGATCTCGGCTACACGGCGATCACGCTGTGGTCGGGTTCGCTTGCGGATTCCACCGTGATCACCGAGGACTACATCGTCCAGATGGCCCGGAAATACTTCACTGGCCAGGCGATCGTGCTCGGACACCTCAACCACCCGCCGGTCACCCACGTCTACGCGCAACTCTGCGAAGTGATCCACGCCCGGAACCTACGAACCGTTACCTTGAACGACGTCTTTTTCGCACCGCAAAAATAGCGTCTGACGCTTGGTGGCAGGTCCAGGATTCGAACCTGGGTAGGCATACGCCGACGGATTTACAACCCATCCCCGTCGTTTGCCGCCCATATCAGCTAGCCGGCAGCGGGAGGTGACGCCGTAGCTCCAGGGCTAGCTCGACGGCGAGTCGTCGCTCGCCGGGCGCATAGCCGAGCAGTTCGGTCGCACGCGCTATCCGCTTGAGCACCGTGTTGCGGTGGGTATACAGGCGGGCCGCAGCGCGCGGTGCGTTGTCGGCCTCCTCAAGGTAGACACGCAGCGTTTCTCGCAGCCGGGCCGCGGCGGGGCTGTCCTCGGCAAGCCGGCCGAGAGTTGCCGCTACGAACTCGCCCGCCGCGCGTGGATCGTGTGCCGCGAGTGCTGTGACCTCAAGTTCCCGATAGGAACCGAAACGACCGCTTGCCGGGTTGCCCAGCAGCAGCCGATGCACGGTTAGCGCGGCGTCGTGGGTGGCGCGAAACCCTTCGATGCCCCGACGGGTCGGACCGACGACAGCGCGCACGTCTTCGGCTGATTGCCCAAGGGCTGCGCGAAGATCCTCGATGGCCGGTTCGCCGGGCGTGCCGATCCATGCCCACAGCGTCGTCGTTCCCGCCGGAAGGGTCAGCGGCCGTTGGGATCCCGCAGCCTGGGCCAGCAGCACCGCAGCCGACTCGAGCGCGCCGTGCGGCGCGACGGCCGACTCCGACCACACCACCAGCCCGGTATGCCAACGGTCCAGCTCGTAGCCGAGGCGGCGGCTCGCGGCGGTGGGGTCGATCGGGGCGCCGTCGAGGATCAATCGGATGGTTTCGGTGCGGCGTGCGAGCGCACCGCCGATTACCTCTTCGCGTTCGCGCTGGGCCTCGGCCAGCATGCGACCCAGTGTCTGGTCGATAAAGCGGAACGCGAGCGACAGCGACAGCTCGGTGACACCGATCAGCTCAGGCCCTGGCTCGACGACCTCATATGCGCAGGCTAGCCAGCGCTCAAGTCCAACCTGCTGGCCACGCCGATAACCCTCATAAATTCTGGCGAGGTCGATACCGCGGCGCACCACGGTGCGGGCGGCGTCAAGTGCCTCGGGTGGTATCGCATCCGATAGCGGGGATTGCGCCTGGCGCGCCACCGCCAGGAATCGCTGCCAGTTGCC
>NZ_JBATXN010000309.1:0-17810 GCF_049673265.1 Mycobacterium sp.
GGGTAATAGTCGGAGTACGCGGGCACCCAGCACATCTTCAGCGGCGTGTGCTTCAGCACGAACGACAGCATTTCGGGCCCACGTTCGAGGTAGGTGTCGATGCGTTCGGGCTCGACGACGTCGCCGATGATCCCGTGTAGGTATGTGCGGGCCGCTTCGGCGGTGTCCTTGACTCCGTCGCGCTTGAGCACCTCGTTGTTGGGAATCCACACGCCGCCGCCTGAGCGGGCTGTTGAGCCGCCGTAGTGGGCGGCCTTCTCGATGACTATTGTCGATAGACCCCGGTGGGCGGCCGCAAGGGCAGCAACCATGCCGGCGCCGCCGCTCCCGACCACGACGACGTCGAACTCCTGAGCTGTCATGTAGAACACGTTATAGAATTGCCGGGGCCGGGCGCTACTGCCCCGGTCACACGAACGAGGGGACTTCGGTAAATGATCCCGCTAGCCGCCCGCGATGTGCTGGCCGCCGATCTCGCGCAGGCTGAGCGCAGCCGCCAGCCGATCGCCCCGTTGACGGCCGGACACCCCGAGATCGACGTCGTCGATGCCTACGAGATCCAGCTGATCAACATCCGCCAGCGGGTCGCCGAGGGCGCCCGGGTGGTGGGGCACAAAGTGGGCCTCTCGTCGTTGGCGATGCAACAGATGATGGGCGTCGACGAGCCGGATTACGGACATCTGCTCGATGAGATGCAGGTATTCGAAGACACCCCGGTGAGGGCGAACAAATACCTCTACCCGCGGGTAGAGGTCGAGGTCGGTTTTGTGCTGGCCCACGACCTGCCGGGCGCGAATTGCACCGAAGACCACGTCATAGCGGCGACCGAAGCGCTGGTGCCATCCATCGAGCTGATCGACACCAGGATCACCGACTGGAAGATCGCCCTCTGCGACACCATCGCCGACAACGCCTCGTCGGCGGGTTTCGTGCTGGGTGCGGGACGAGTTGCGCCGACCGACATCGACATCACCCAGATCGAAGCGGAACTGACCCGTAATGGCGAGGTAGTGGCCAAGGGCCGCAGCGACGCGGTCTTGGGCAATCCGGTCACCGCAGTGGCGTGGCTGGCCCGCAAGGTGGAAAGCTTTGGTGTGCGGCTTCGGGCCGGTGACATCGTGTTACCCGGTTCATGCACCCGGGCCATCGACGCCCATCCCGGCGACACCTTCGTCGCCGGGTTCGCAGGCCTCGGGTCCGTCCGGCTGTCTTTCGAGTAAAAGGAGCATCCATGCCGTCCAAGGCAACTGTCGCCATTGTCGGGTCGGGCAATATCAGCACCGACCTGCTGTACAAACTTCGGCGCTCGGAGTGGCTCGAACCGCGCTGGATGGTGGGGATCGACCCGGAAAGCGAAGGGCTGGCCCGCGCCCGCAAGCTGGGCCTGGAGACCACCCACGAGGGGGTCGACTGGCTGCTCGCCCAATCCGAGAAGCCCGATCTGGTGTTCGAGGCGACCAGCGCCTATGTGCACCGGGACGCGGCGCCGAAATACGCCGAAGCCGGGATCCGGGCTATCGACCTGACGCCGGCCGCTGTCGGTCCGGCCGTGATCCCGCCGGCGAACCTGCGTGAGCACCTCGATGCACCCAACGTGAACATGATCACCTGCGGCGGACAGGCGACCATCCCGATCGTGTACGCCGTTTCCAGGGTCGTGGACGTGCCCTACGCCGAGATCGTCGCCTCGGTGGCTTCGGTGTCCGCGGGTCCCGGGACCCGCGCGAACATCGACGAGTTCACCAAGACCACCAGCAAGGGTGTGGAAACCATCGGCGGCGCCAAACGCGGCAAGGCGATCATCATCCTCAACCCGGCCGACCCGCCGATGATCATGCGCGACACCATCTTCTGCGCAATCCCGGAGGACGCCGACCGCGACGCGATCGCGAAGTCCATCCACGATGTCGTGGCTGAGGTACAGACCTATGTGCCGGGATACCGATTGCTCAACGAGCCGCAGTTCGACGAGCCGTCGATGCACTCCGGCGGTCAGGCCTTGGTCACCACGTTCGTCGAGGTCGAGGGCGCGGGCGATTACCTGCCCCCGTATGCGGGCAACCTCGACATCATGACCGCCGCGGCCACCAAGGTCGGCGAGGAAATCGCGAAGGAATCCCTGTCCGCGACGGCGGGAGGAGCGCAGGCATGAGCACTCGAGAGATTTTCTTCAACCCGATCTGGGACGTCCGGATGACCGACACGTCGCTGCGCGACGGCTCGCACCACAAGCGTCACCAGTTCACCAAGGACGAGGTCGGCGCGATCGTGGCCGCCCTGGACGCCGCGGGTGTGCCGGTGATTGAGGTGACACACGGCGACGGGCTGGGCGGCTCGAGCTTCAATTACGGGTTCTCCAAGACGCCCGAGCAGGAGCTGATCAAGCTGGCCGCCGAGACGGCCAAAGAAGCCAAGATCGCCTTCTTGATGCTGCCCGGGGTGGGCACCAAGGAGGACATCAAAGAGGCCCAGAACAACGGCGGGTCGATCTGCCGGATCGCCACCCACTGCACCGAGGCCGACGTGTCGATCCAGCACTTCGGGCTGGCCCGCGAGCTGGGACTGGAAACCGTCGGGTTTCTGATGATGGCCCACACGATTCCGCCGGAGAAGCTGGCCGCGCAGGCTCGCATCATGGCCGACGCCGGGTGCCAGTGCGTCTACGTCGTCGACTCGGCCGGAGCGCTCGTTCTCGAAGGAGTGCGCGACCGGGTGGCGGCGCTGGTCGCCGAACTGGGCGACGACGCCCAGGTCGGTTTCCACGGTCACGAAAACCTCGGCCTCGGGGTGGCCAACTCGGTGGAGGCGGTCCGGGCAGGCGCCAAGCAGATCGACGGCAGCGTGCGCCGCTTCGGTGCGGGTGCGGGTAACGCACCGGTGGAGGCGCTGATCGGGGTGTTCGACAAGATCGGCGTCAAGACGGGCATCGACTTCTTCGACATCGCCGACGCCGCCGAAGACGTCGTGCGTCCGGCCATGCCCGCCGAATGCCTGCTGGACCGCAATGCGCTGGTCATGGGGTATTCCGGGGTGTACTCGAGCTTCCTCAAGCACGCCGTTCGCCAGGGCGAGCGCTATGGCGTTCCGGCCCACGAACTGTTGCACCGGGCCGGCCAGCGCAAGCTGATCGGCGGCCAGGAAGACCAGCTCATCGACATCGCGCTGGAGATCAAACGGGAGCAGGCCAGCGGCCAGGAAGCCGTCACACATTAGCCTCATAGCTCCAGCACAGGCTGCGGTAACGCTGTCGCGCGTACCCTCGATTAGCAGATCGAAGTACTGCGAGAGTCAGTGCGCAAAAGGAGCAATTTCATGACCATGCCTTCCGGAACCCCATGGTCCCGTGGCCGCGGACTATTTCGTCTACTCGCTGGTGGCCTGCTGAGCGCCTCGGCCGCGACGCTGATCGCGTTGCCCATGGCGGGCGTAGCGAGCGCCGCGTGCGATCAGAATGTGGGTAATTCCATCGACCAGTACCTGCAGCGGCATCCCGACCTGCACCAGCAGCTGCAGGATAGGTCCGAGGCCGAGGGCGGCGGGCCCAACGTCATCGATTACCTGAATCGGCATCCGGACGTGCGGCAGCATCTGATCGACCTGTCGCAGCAGTGCGTGCCGTAACCAGGTAGCGAGCAAGCCTCGTCGGCGAGCGCCCGCGCCAACACGCGATATGTTCGCCCATTGACGAAAACTAGAACACGTTCTAGCGTCTAGGCGTGTCCGCTGAACCGCTGGTCTCCGCAATCGCCGAGGCCGAAAAACTGGTAGCCGCCGCACCGCATATCGAGACCGAAGCCGACCTACTCGAAGGCCTGCAGTATCTGGCCGGGTGTATAGCGGCTTGCACGCATATGGTCTTCGACTACGAGCGCGATCATCCGATGCTGCTGTCCGGCACCGGGCCATTCACCAAGATGGGCTTGGACAACCCCGACACCCTCTACTTCGGCTGTCGAGTCCAGCCTGACCGTGATTACTTGGTCACCGGCGTGCGCGGCACCACCACCGACCTGAGCTTTCAGCTGCTCGGCGGCGAGTACACCGACGACAACGTGCCAGCCAGCCAGGCCGCGTTCGACGACCGCGAGCTGGAGATCGCCGCCGACGGCAGCTTCCAGTGGCAGGTGCGACCGAGCAGCCCCGGCCAGCTGGTGATCCGTGAGGTTTACGGCGACTGGTCTGCGCGGCGGGGAACGTTGTGCATTTCCCGATTGGATACCGCCGGGACCGCTCCGCCGCCGCTGACTCGCCAGACCATTGAAAAGCGTTATGCGACAGCGGGAAAGCAGCTAGTCAATCGGATCAAGACGTGGTTGCAGTTTCCGCAGTGGTTCTATCTCGATATCCCGGTCAACACGATGGTCCCGCCCCGGTTGACGCCAGGGGGCCTGGCCACCCAGTATTCGTCGGTCGGGCACTTCGACCTGCGGCCCGATCAAGCGCTGGTGATCACCATCCCGGCCTCCGATGCCCCTTACCTCGGCTTCCAGCTGGGTAGCCTGTGGTACATCTCGCTGGACTACATCAACCATCAGACATCGCTGAACAACACTCAGGCACAGGCGGATCCGGATGGCAAGGTGCGAATCGTCGTCGCCGACCAGAATCCGGGCGTTACCAACTGGGTAGAGACGCTCGGCCATCGGCGGGGATTCCTACAGTTCCGCTGGCAACGAGTATCGCGTCAACTGACCGACGCCGACGGACCCACCGCCGAGTTGGTCGACTTCGACGCGATACCGGCCAAGCTGCCGCATTTCGAGCACAATAAGATCTCCGATGATGAATGGCGGGAGCGAATTGCGCGGCGCCACCAGCAAATTGCGGCAAGGATGCTGGGATGACGAAGATGCTCGACGGCAAGGTCGTGGTGATCAGCGGGGTGGGCCCGGGCCTGGGCACGACGCTCGCGCGCCGGTGCACGCGGGAGGGTGCCGATTTGGTGCTGGCCGCCCGCACCCCGGAACGCCTGGACGACGTCGCCAAGCAGATCGCCGATGCCGGGGGGCGGACGGTCACCGTACGCACCGACATCACTGACGACGATCAGGTCGCCAACCTCGTCGACGCCACCCTAGAGGCCTACGGTAAAGTCGACGTGTTGATCAACAATGCATTCCGGGTCCCGTCGATGAAACCATTGGCCGGCACGAGTTTTCAGCACATCCGCGACGCAATCGAGCTCAGCGCGCTGGGGGCGTTAAGGCTGATCCAGGGCTTCACCCCGGCGCTGGCTGCGTCGCACGGGTCTGTCGTCAACGTGAACTCCATGGTGATCCGGCACTCACAGGCGAAGTACGGCGCCTACAAGATGGCTAAGTCCGCGCTGCTGTCGATGTCGCAATCGTTGGCCACCGAGCTGGGGGAGCAAGGCATTCGCGTCAATTCCGTTGCCCCCGGCTATATCTGGGGCGACACACTGCAGGCCTACTTCAACCATCAGGCGGGCAAGTACGGCACCACGGCTGAACAGATATACCAGGCCACGGCGGCGAACTCCGACCTCAAAAGGCTGCCCACCGAGGACGAGGTGGCGGCGGCAATTCTCTTCATGGCCAGCGACTTGTCCAGCGGCATCACCGGCCAGACCCTGGACGTCAACTGCGGCGAGTACCACACCTGATGCCTGAACGCACCGACATCGCCACCGTCGACGAACTGCACGCCTCAGCCACCAAGCTAACCGGGCTCGACGACTTCGGCGCAGACGACGACAATTACCGCGAAGCACTGAGCGTGCTGCTGGACTCTTACCAGCGCGAAGCGGGTCTTACCGTGTTGGGCAGCAAGATGAATCGCTTCTTCCTGCGTGGCGCGCTAGTGGCCAGGCTGCTCTCCGAATCGGCTTGGAAGCAATACCCGCAACATGCCGACGTCGTCATCAAGCGGCCGATTTTCGTCACCGGATTGGTGCGCACCGGCACGACGGCGCTGCACCGGCTACTTGGTGCCGATCCGGCTCATCAGGGTCTGCACATGTGGCTTGCCGAGTTCCCGCAGCCGCGTCCGCCGCGGGACACCTGGGAATCTCACCCGCTCTATCGCCAACTCGATGCACAGTTCAATCAGCACCACGAGGAGAACCCCGGCTACACCGGCTTGCATTTCATGGCCGCATACGAGCTGGAGGAATGCTGGCAGCTACTGCGGCAGTCCCTGCATTCGGTGTCCTACGAGACGCTCGCACACCTGCCCAGCTATTCAAAGTGGTTGTCGCAGCAGGACTGGACGCCTGCATACCAGCGGCACCGCAAGAACCTTCAGCTGATCGGACTCAACGATGCCGACAAGCGGTGGGTGCTGAAGAACCCCAGTCATCTGTTCGCATTGGATGCGCTGATGACGACCTATCCCGACGCGCTGGTCATCCAGACGCACCGACCTGTCGAGACGATCATGGCCTCGATGTGTTCGCTGGCGCAGCACACTGCCGATGGCTGGTCGACGACCTACGTCGGCTCTCAAATCGGCGCTGACTCAATGGAAACCTGGTCACGTGGTTTGGAGCGGTTCAACACCGCGCGTGCCAATTATGACCCGGCTCAGTTCTATGACGTCGACTACCGCGAGTTGATCGCCGACCCGATCGGCGTGGTGGCAGACGTCTACCGCCACTTCGATATCCCGCTAACCGACGAAGCCCGGCAGGCGATGGAAAAGAGCCATGCTGAAAGCCAATCCGGCGAACGTGCACCCAAGCACAAGTACTCGTTAGCGGACTATGGGCTGACCGCCGAAGAAGTCAAGGAGCGCTTCGCCGGGCTGTGATACGCCGTTAGTCGTCGCCGGCTGGCAGGGCGGTCGACTCCGCGTCCAAATAGCCCTCGGCAACGGCGTGTTCGATGCTGTCGGCCAGTTTCGGGCAGGACCGGGTGCGGGCGCTGTGCTCCCCGGACGCACGCAGTTCGGCGAAATATGCGCAGCGCTGTGATGCTTCGGCATTCCACTGCACCGCGGTATGCCCCGGCCCGAGCCGTTTGACGGTGACCGTGGCATGACAGAACCGGCAATCCACCGGCTGTAGACCCGATGTCAGGTAACGGGTCCGGTCGGCCTGGGTGGCCTCACGCACCGCGGCGGCGCGTTTCGGATCATCAGCGAAAGCCGGTGCCTTAGACCAGGATCCGCCGCGCCTCCCACGAGCGGCCGGTGCCGGCTCGTCATGGCTGTCGTGATCGCCATGAAGCATCAGCATCGACCGAGCCAGCCGATCGACGTCGGGCGGCTCATCGGGCGGAATCATGTCGCCGGCTGCTCCGCCTTTTCATCTTGGTCAGAGGCCTGCCGTTGCAGATTTTCCTCGACCTCGACATGCCACTTCTCGTTGGCGATGGTGGTATCCACCTCAATCTCGAAGCGATCGGTCATGTCCGGCGTGACATCGGCGGCGTCGACGTAGAACTGCTGATACCACCGTCGCATCTGGTAGACGGCGCCGTCCTCCTCGACCAACAGCGGATTGTCGATGCGGGTCTTGTGCTTCCAGATCTCGACGTCTTGCAAAAAGCCCTTGCTGACACCTTCAGTGAAGACCCTGGAGAGCTTCTCGGTCATCGCCTCGTCCATGCCCTTGGGCTTTTCGACGATGACGCCCCACTGCAGCACGAACGAATCCTGGGTTACTGGGTAGTGGCAGTTGATCAGAATCGACTCGGCTTTGTAATCGCCGTAGCGGTTGTGCAGCCAGTTGATCATGAATGACGGCCCGAAGTAGGACGCCTCCGAATCCAGGTGCGCCTCACCATAAGACGTGCCGAGATCGTTGACGTCGGGCCGGCCGACGTTGTGCAGGTACTGCGACGCGATGTGACCCTCGAAGACGTTTTTGAAGTAGGTCGGCAACCCCAGATGGATGTAGAAGAAGTGTGCCATGTCGGTGACGTTGTCGATGATGTCGCGGCAGTTGGACCCCTCAATGAGGATGCTGTTCCACCGCCACTCGGTCCACTCGTCGCTGTGGGCTTCCGGGATGTCGGGAATCTGCACGGCGGGATCCGGCGGATTGTTTTCGTGGTCGTGCCAGACGAACAGCAGACCGCCGCGCACATCAGTGGCCCACGACCGGGTGCGCGCCGTCTTGGGTGTGCGCTTGGCGTAGGGGACCAGCTTGCAGCGGCCATCGCCGCCCCAGCGCCAGTCGTGGAACGGGCAGGCGACTTCGTCGCCCTTGACGGTGCCCTGTGCCAGGTTGCCGCCCATGTGCCGGCAATAGCCGTCGAGGACGTGCACGTCGCCGTGCGAGTCGGCGAACACGACAAGGTGGGTGCCGAACGCCTCGACTCCGTGGGGTTCGCCGTCCAGGTAATCCTTGACCGGGCCAAGGCAATGCCAGCCGCGCGCGTAGCGGTCGGGCAGGGTGCCGGCGTCGATCTCGCGAACACCGGCAGTCTCGGTAGCCATGAGGCCTCCAACTTCGTCAGCTTCTAACTAGAACACGTTACAGTTTTCATGCGCGGTAGCGCAATCACAGCGCAAGACGACGGGCTTTACTGTCGGTTAATAAGGTCTGGACGCTGGAATACCCGGCCTGGGGTATATGTGAACGATGCCGCTGTTCTCCTTCGAAGGCCGATCGCCGAAGGTCGATCCCACGGCCTTCGTGGCACCAACCGCTACCTTGATCGGCGACGTCACGATCGAGGCCGGCGCGTCGGTGTGGTTCAACACCGTGCTGCGCGCCGACTATGCGCCCGTCATCGTGCGTGAGGGGGCCAACGTGCAGGACGGCTCGGTGTTGCACGCACCTCCCGGCATCCCGGTCGACATCGGACCGGGCGCAACGGTGGCGCACATGTGCCTGATCCACGGGGCCCATATCGGGGCCGAGGCGCTGATCGCCAACCATGCCACCGTCCTCGACGGCGCGGTGATTGGTTCACGCACCATGGTCGCCGCCGGCGCATTGGTAGTGGGCGGCACCAAGATTCCCGACGAGGTGCTGGTGGTCGGGGTACCTGCCACGGTCAAGGGTCCGATCGCGGGCACCGGCGCGGAAATGTGGGTGAACGTGAACCCGAAGGCCTATCAGGACCTGGCTCAGCGTTATCTGACTGGCCTGGAACCTATTTAGCCTCACGATATTTCGGCTTACCGCATCCAGTCCGGTGTCACCGGGAGCCCATTGTGATGGCGGTATTCGGCAATTGCCTTGAGGTTTTTCATTTCCAGCAGATGGCCGGCGCCGAACATGTCCCAGAAATCGCCGACCCAGACCGGGCGCTCCGAGGGAGCGGCGTCCGGGTACGGGTTCTGCTCGTAGAACGGATGGTGGCAGTTGGTCCACAGCACCACCGAGCCGGGCTTGTCGAGCACCGTTTGTGCGTCGACGACCCGCATCAGATAGATCATCCACAGATGCTTGCCCTGGTCCCACGCGCAGTGGTAATCCACCGTGCGACCCTGCTCGCCGGCCACCGTACGGACGTAGATCTTGGTCTCCGAACCCAGCCGGTCGTAGGCCTGCCACAGTCCTGGCTCATCGGTCTCGGTAAACCCGCGCAGACTGTAGGTCCATTCTTCCAGGCACCGGGCATCGGACATGTAGGCGAATAGTTCATCGGGCGGGCAGTCGATGTAGTCGTTGACGGTGATGTACTGGCCGAACACCTCATCGTGCGGGTACACCGAGTGCATCATTTCCATGATGATCGGCGTGGCCTTCTCCCGCGGGCTGGTTTCGATCCGGGTTACTCCGTCGATCGGCTCGGTGTTGCCGGTGTGGGCGACGATATCTTCAAGCGCGGGCAGCGACATCGGATCGGTCTCCTGTTAAAAACGTTGCAAACACGGGGATTTCGCCATTCGAATTATACACGTATTGTAAATCTGTGGACGGGAATTTATACGGGCTATCACGATTGAACCGATTGGGATTCGGGCTCGTTATACCCCATACCAGTGCCTTTGCGACATGATGCTCGCATGGGCATGGCAGTCGGTCGCGTACAGGTCGCCGCGGCTGGCTGAATGCTGCGGTCTCGCGGGAGGGCCATGATCGGACGACTCGATACCTGCGACACACCAAAGCACGAGCTGACGATCGAACTTCGCGATGTGGTGCGCGAATACCGGATCGGGGGTCAGCGGGTGCGCGCGCTCGACCAGATCAGCCTGCGGTTCGGGGGCGGGCAATTTGTATCGGTCGTCGGGCCGTCGGGCGCCGGCAAGAGCACATTGCTGCACCTGCTCGGCGCATTGGATTCCCCCGATTCCGGCTCGATCAAATTCGACGGCGACGAGATTGGCCACCTCAGCGACGAACAACAGTCGGAATTTCGCCATCATCGCGTCGGGTTCGTCTTTCAGTTCTTCAACTTGTTGCCGACGTTGTCGGCGTGGGAAAACGTGGCAGTCCCGAAGCTGCTCGACGGTGTCAGGCTGGGCAAGGTCAAGTCGGATGCCATTCGGCTGTTGGACCGCGTTGGCCTTGGTAACCGGACCCAGCACCGGCCGGCGGAACTGTCGGGCGGTCAAATGCAGCGGGTCGCAGTCGCGCGGTCGTTGATGATGAACCCGTCGCTGATTCTTGCCGACGAACCGACCGGGAACCTGGACTCCGCAACGGGCGCTTCGATCTTGGCGCTCCTTGCCGAGGTGGCGCACGAGGATGGCGGTAGTCGGCTGGTGGTGATGGTGACCCACAACTCCAGTGCCGCAGCGATAACGGATCGAGTGATCACCCTCCAAGACGGACGGGTCGGTTCCGACGAGTTGTCAGCGGTGCCGGGATGAGACTGGCCTCTGCCGTCGCGGCTACGTCCAGCCGGCTACGTGTGTTCAGCCTGCGCGAACTCATTGTGCACCGTCGGCGTACGACAGCCTCAATCGCCGTAATGGCAGTATCTGCAATGTATCTCGTTGCGGTATTCGGGATTTTCGGATCGATCACCGGATCGGTTAACCGGCTGGCCGATGGGATCGCGGGAGTCGCCGCGCTCGAGGTGTCGGGCATTACCGACGCGGGATTTCCTGACACAATCACGGCCGATGTCGCCGCGGTTCCCGGTGTGGCGACCGCGGCACCGATGATTCGGACTTCTGCGCGCACGTCATCAGGTCCCGTGCTGCTGTTCGGCGCAGACAAAAGCAGCGCTGCGTTGGGTGGCGCCTTGAAAGACGCCGTGCAGAAGCCACTAAAGGCGCTGTCCGACAACCCCAACGGCGTCCAGGTCGGGCCCGGTGTCGGTCACACTAAAGGCGAGACATTCCGGCTGGGCTCGGCTTCGGTCGCAGTCACCGAAGTGCTCACCGGCAAGCAGCTTGCGAACCTCAACAGCGGACACTACGTCCTCGCTCCACTTGCATTGGCGCAGAACATCGCCGGGCGAAAAGGGCAGCTCGACTCGATACTGATCACTACGAAACCCGGCGCCAATCTCGCAGCCGTGCGTGCCGCGGTCACCGCCGCCGTGAAGGGCCGGGCCATCGTTGCGGATCCGAGTATGCGGGCGACCCGGGCCGGCGACGGCGTCAAGCTGATGAACTACATGGCGTTGATGGGTGCGGGAGTTGCGTTGGTTGTCGGCGCTTTCCTGATCTACACCACGATGACGATGGCGATCACGCAGCGCCGGCCGGTCATCTCGATGCTGCGCGCGATCGGCGGCCGACGCGTCACCATCGTCCGCGACTTGCTCGCCGAAGCTGCGATTCTCGGAGTGATCGGCGGAGCGATCGGGTCGGGCCTCGGAATAATCATGGGTCGTATCGCGATTGGACGATTGCCGCCGGCGATAACCCAAGGGCTCGAAGCTCGGATCGAGTACTGGCTGCCCGGTTACGCGATACCGGTGGCGCTGGCCGCGACGGTGCTTACCAGCGCCGCAGCATCGGCGATGGCTGCGCGTCAGGTGTACAAGGTTTCGCCGATCGAGGCCTTGGCACCGGTGGGGGTGTCAGCGGCCGATTTCGTGCCGCGATGGCTGCGGCTGGTAGCCGGTATTGCAGCCGTGGCGGTGTTCGCGGCGTCGATCCTGATCGTCGTGGCCCAACGCGGCACGCTCGCATTCGTCGCGATCTTTGCTCTGTTCAGTGCTGAGATCGCGCTCGGCTTCGCACTCACCGGGCCCATCGTCAGCGCGACGGCGGCAATGGCCCGGATGTTCGGATCGGTTGGGCCGCTTGCGGCGGCGACCATCGAGCGTGCACCCCGGCGGGTGTGGGCCACGGTGATGACGGTGCTCATCGCAGTAGTCACCACCGTCGTGATCACCGGTACGAACGCCGACATGATCCGGTCGGCACGGGCCATCTTCGCGCCGGTCGCCGGTGTGGACCTGTGGGTTACCGCGGATCCTCCGGACAGTTATGCGGCTGACCCGCTGCCGCAGGATCTTGCCGGCAAGGTCGCGAAAGTGCCGGGGGTAAAACGGGTCACCCAGGGCGCATTCGGCTTCGCCGAGGTCGGCGGAACGCGGGTGATGCTCGATGGGTTCTCCGCCGGGAGTGCCGATCCGCTCTATCGCGCGCTCGGGGAACAGGTTCGCAATGCGGTGCTCGCCGGTCGGGGCGTGGTGCTGTCGCAGAACCTCGGCAAGACCCTTCACGTTCGGGTCGGCGACAGCCTCCAGCTGCAAACGCCACACGGCTCGCGGCAGACGGCTGTACTTGCGCTGGTCCCGTACTTCTCGACGGTCATCGGCACCGTCGGGATAGACCTCGAGCGAATGCGGACGTGGTTCGACCGTCCCGCAGCGACAGCACTCCAGATCGCTGCGGCCCCGGGTGTGGATCCGAATCGGTTATTGGCCGACGTCCGCCGTGTGGTGCCTTCACCGAATTATGTCTACAACGGTCGCACGGCGCTGGCCGGGATGGAGGCGCCGCTGCATCAGAGCATGTTCATCGCCAACGCCGTATGGATCGTTGTTGTATTCGTCGCGGCGGTGGCGCTTTTCAACACGTTGACGCTTTCGGTGCTCGAACGGCGTCGTGAAATCGGGGTGCTGCGGGCGATGGGAACCAGCCGTCGGTTCACCGTGCGGATGATCCTGGCCGAGGCAGCGGCCATCGGTGTCGTCGGCGGCGTCTGCGGCCTGCTATTTGGCTTGGCGGACCAGTGGCTCTACAGCCTCGTCAGCGGCGACATCATGAATTTCAACGTTGGCTTCCGGCCGAGCCCGATGGCACTCGTGTTCACCGTGGGCGCGCTGGCGATCAGCCTGCTCGGATCGCTGCCGCCGGCGCGACGCGCGGCGAGGCTGAACATCATCGAGGCCGTCGGCGTCGAGTAGGGCTCTCTCAGTTCAGTGATCTACCTCAGAGGCCGAAGAAGGCGTTTGCCACAAGGAAATCCCACAGCGGCGCAAGGGGGTCCGTGAAGGGAATCGTGAACGAGAACAGGGGATCGAGGCTTGGCATCATCGTGTCCGTGAACGTGTTGACTGTCACGGTGGCCATCCCTAGAGCCTCGGTAGGGGTTGCCCCAAATGCAGTCAAGGCCTCCGACGGGTCGGTCCCGGAAGTCAACACATCCGTGATGCCCGTCCCCGGGATGGTCACAACCATCGCTTCATAGTTGTCGCCAGCGTCGGCGACGCCCACGTCGTTGACGCCAAAGAGGGCAAGCAATTTGTCGGTGGCAGTCATGAAGTCGGTGTCTGCAGTGGGAGTGGCATCATCCCCGTCGGCGTGGGCGACGGGGATGGCTGCCAGTGGGATCAGCCCGGCCGCCAGCAAAGCACCGGCAGCCGTGCCGAGAACGAGTGTCTTATGGCGAGTACTCATCGGAGACTCCAATCACAGGTGTGTGATCTAGCTCACTTCTAGGCTAGTAAGGACCTGAGCGTATACCCAAAAAAACCTGAGCGAAAGCAGCCTGGCCAGGTCGATCCCCGGCCGATGGGATCAGCAGCCAAAGACAAGCGCAATCCACAACTCGGTGAGCGGATCCGTGAGCTGTCGGCGCTGACTAACGCGATGTTGGTCTCGGTTCAGCTATCCACCTCAGAGGCCAAAGAAGGCGTTTGCGACAAGGAAATCCCACAGCGAGGCGAGGGGATCCGTGAAAGGAATGGTGAAGGAGCTGTCGAGGCCTGGGGCCATCGAGTCCACGAACGTGTTGACGGTCACGCCGGCCATCCCTATGCCGCTGTCGTCGGGGATCGTAATCCCCAACCCAGCCAAGGAATCCGAGGGGTCAGCCCCAGATGTCAACACATCCGTCCAACCCATAGACGGCATGCTGAGAATCATTCCTTCGAAATTGTCGTCAGGGTCGGCGGCTCCGATCTCCGTGATCCCAAACATCTTCAACAGTGGATCGGTGGCAGAAATGAAGTCCGTGTCGCACCCCAGGGCGTCGTCCACGCAAGCGTGGGCAACGGGGCTGGTTGCCAACGGGATGAGCCCCGCGGCGAGGAAAGCACCGGCAGCCGTGCCGAGAACGAGTGTCAAAGGCCGAGCGCTCATTGGAGACTCCAATCGAGAGTGTGATCTAGGTGGCTGTTAGGGAAGCTGAGCGCCCACCCAAGAAAACCTGAGCGAAACATCGCATCAGGACCTGGTGACTCATGGGAAACTCCACTTCTTACATCGCTGGATAAGGCGTTGTGGACTCCCCAGGCGGCGGTGCGCTCCCTCCGGTGTATTGGTGATGTTGTGGGTCGCCCACTGTCGGACACTCGCGACCAGCGAATGTTCGGCATATTGGTGACACGGGTCACTAATGAACAACTGGTAGCCAAAAGCTGAATGCTAGATGAACGGACGATAACGATTTCTTAAGGGGATCGAGACCCAGGTTTAGGTGTTGCGTCGGTGACGATGGCGACCCCTTGCAAATGAGGGGTGCACGGAGGCGGCACCAGCGTTCGTCGGATGCTCCGCAGTCCCCCGGTATCGAATCCGGCCGCGGCAATCGCGTCGATGGTTCGGCGGTTCGGCTCGCAACCGGACGCCAGCCAGGACCACGGCTTAGCGATCAGGTCTTGGAACCGTCCGATCACGCCATCCCCGCGGACATGCTCGAGGACCACCAGCCTGCCGCCGGGTGCGAGCACCCGGCGGATCTCGCCGAGGGTAGCGGCAACATCGTCGACCGAGCACAACACAAGCCCGACGTGCACCGAGTCAAAACTGTTGTCCGGAAAGGGAATCGCCTCGCCGGTCCCATCGACGATGTCGGCCGCGATGCCACGACGGTGAGCGAGCGCGGAAGCCATTCGACGCATCGCTGCCTCCGGTTCTACGGCAGCGACCGATGTCACCGCGGGGGGAATGAACAGCAAGTCGGTTCCCGGCCCGAGACCGACGAGCAGCAGCCGCCCGGTGGCATTGCCCATCGCCTCTCGGCGATACCGGCGGTAGAACAGCCGGTCGAAGATCGGCATGCCGAGTCGATAGATATAGGGAAATAAGGGATTACGGTGTGCCACTTCTCACCTGCAGGTTCCCCAGATCCATTCGGAACGGCGGATATTCGTCGCGCATCAACGAGACGTAGACGGCCACCCGATAGCGCCACCGAACCATGCCCAAGAGAAGGTCGAACATGCCCTGGTTGATCGTCCCGATGCAGACCAACCACACCGCGTTGATAACGCAAAGCACTTGCAAAAACGGCTCCATCGCCCAGCACAGCAGTATCTGCGGGAGGGCCAACAGCCACCACTTCACCAGCACCGCCCAGTTGGTGAGCCGTTCCGGATAGTCGACCTCGAGATCGCCGGGGTAGTCCGGCCGAGACGCGAGCGTGAAAGGCGGGTACTGGTCTGTGCCGTTCATCGGAAATCGGTAATTCATCACCCGCCACGACCACCGCAGCACCCCGACGTTGAAGTCGAAAAGCGGGCGCGGATACCGTCCGGTGAACAAGATGGCGACGCCGGCGACGATGGTCACCAGCGGGTAGGCCAGGTAGAGCAGTATCAATATCGGGTAGTGCGGCACCGCCAGCACGCACCACTTGACCAGGCAGAGCCAGCGCGAGGGCGCGTCTAAATCGCCCCGCACCCGTACGGGATCGTCCCTGAGAACAGGCTCGTCCACGCTGTCCATCCTGCAACTCCCCAGGCCGATACGCAGGTCACTCCAATGTGAATACGGGGCCGCGGAGCGCTGGGTTCAGATTTTGCGCGCGTTCGCGGTCGCCTGGTCGACCTCCCAGTACGCACGCAGCGCCACCAGCTGGCCCTGGTCATTGGCCTTGTAGGTGAACACACCTTCGGCGGTGACCTGGTATCCGGCCGCGGTGATCAGGATGTGGCCGACGTTGGCTTCCTCGTTGCCGCACTGGTAGGTGTCGCGGAAGTGGAACTCGATCTTGTCCGTCGGCGCAATTGCCTTGTCCCAAAACGCCGAAATAGCGTCGCGGCCACGATGCCCTTTGCCCTCGGGATCGAAATGTGACGGCCCGATCGGGTCCTCGACGATGGCGTCGTCGGCGAACACCGCCAGCCACGTGTCTTTGTCTCTGGCTGTCACCGCATCGCGGGAGCGCTTTCCGGCCAGGTGTGCGGGCGACTTCGTCATTTGTCCTGCCATCCCGAGTGAATATAAGTGTCGGCGAATCGCTTCAGCGAGTCTTTCTTTTTATCCAGCGGCGCATCAAAGCCGAGCCCGTCGAACATCCAGGGGATGACGATGTTGTCGGTGACACCGACCTCGGCCAGTTCCCGATGCCCGTCCACACCGAACTTGTCGATGCACACCGCCTGATATTCGAAAGGCACATCTGCACGGTCGTATTCGGCCAGCAACGCCTTGATCTTGCCGATCGTCTCGGCAAGCTGGTCGCAGGTCATCATCGCGCTGGTCCACCCGTCGCTGACCCGCGCGGCACGCTTCAGCGCTACGTCGGTGTGACCGCCGACGTAGAACGGCACCGGTTTGCTCGGAGCCGGGCTCATCTGCAGGCGGTCGAAATCGTAGAAATCGCCGTGGAATTCGACCATCCCGCCGTCCAGCACGAGCTTGATGACCTTGATCATCTCGTCGACGCGTTTGCCACGCCGCGCATACGGCACCCCGCACCACTCGAATTCTTCTGGCGCCCAGCCGATTCCAACACCGAAGCCGAACCTGTTGTTGGTCAAGTTGGCCACCGAGCCGACCTGGCGGGCAAGCAGCAGCGGGTTGCGCGAGCCGAGTTTCATCACGTTGGTGTAGAAAAACAGCTTCGAGGTGACCGCGCCCATCGCGCCGGCGGCGATCAGGGGATCAACCCACGGGGTGTCCTCGTTCCACATCCGTGATCCGTCGGCGGTGTACGGGTAATCGGCGGCGGCCTTCTCCATGTAGAACAACGAGTCGGGCAGCGCGATTGCGTCGAACCCCACCTCCTCGGCGGTTTTGGCCAGCTCGGTCAGCTGATCGACCGGGCCCATCGCGACGCTGCAGGTGTACTTCACGGCTTGTCAGCCCCCACTACCCACATCGAGTAATACTGCGAGCCGCCGCCGTAGGCGTGCCCAAGTGCCTTGCGCACGTTGGGAACTTGGTGATCGCCCGCCTTGCCCATCACCTGGATAGCCGCCTCGGCGAAGCGGATCAGGCCGGAGGCGCCGATCGGGTTCGACGACAGCACGCCGCCCGAGGCGTTGAGCGGGATCCGGCCGCCGATCGCGGTTTCGCCTGCCTCGGTGAGCTTCCAGCCTTCGCCCTCGGGGGCGAACCCGAGGTTCTCCAGCCACATCGGTTCGAACCACGAGAACGGCACGTAGATCTCGGCGGCGTCGATCTCGTCGATCGGGCTGGTGATGCCCGCCGCCTTCCACAGCGCCTTGGCGGCATCGCGCCCGGCCTGCGGGTTGACCTGGTCGCGGCCGGAGTACGCCAGCGGCTCGGTACGCAGCGCGGTGGCGTGGATCCAC
>NZ_JBATXN010000310.1:0-15462 GCF_049673265.1 Mycobacterium sp.
GGCCATATGTCACCGAAATCCTGCCGGAGCCACCTGATGACCCCGGCGCAGTCGCGGCTACGAAGGGCAAGAAACCCACGGGACCCAAGCCGCGTACCGGTTCGCTGCTGCGCAGCATGGATTTACAGACCGTCACGCTCGAGGACGCGCTCAAACTTCTGTCGCTGCCCCGAGTCGTCGGCGTTGATCCAGACTCCAGCGAGGAGATCACCGCACAAAACGGGCGTTATGGCCCATATTTGAAGCGCGGCAACGACTCTCGTTCGCTGGCCACCGAAGATCAGATCTTCGAGATCACCCTAGAGGAAGCGTTGAAGCTCTACGCGGAGCCGAAACGTCGTGGCCGGCAGGCCGCCGCCGCTCCGCCGTTGCGTGAGCTGGGCAACGACCCGGCGTCGGGCAAGCCGATGGTGATCAAAGACGGTCGGTTCGGCCCCTATGTCACCGACGGCGAGACCAACGCCAGCCTGCGCAAGGGCGACGACGTGCTGTCGATCACCGACGAGCGTGCCGCGGAATTGCTGGCCGACCGGCGGGCCCGGGGCCCGGTGAAGCGGACGGCCAAGAAGACAGCGCGCAAGCGGCCGGCGAAAAAAGCGGCCAAGCGCAGCTAAACGCCGCGCTGAGCGGCGCAAACGCCCAGGTGCCTCTCCTTAGGGTTCCTTTTTCAGATTTTTGCTTAAAACGGGGTGATTCTCAGCCACTTCTCAGGTACAGTTACGTACGTCAGCTGTATCTAGGAGAGCCATGCGAACCGCCGCCCGCTACTGCATCACCGCTGGTGTTGCGCTCGGTGGCATCAGCGTGATCGTCGCCGCGCCGGCGGCACCTCCGTTGCGTGACATCGAGGTGCCCGCGGTGCAACTATCCGGGAACACGCACGACAACCCGGATGTGAACAGCCCGTCCGTCACGGACTTGCTGCAGGTTATGTACGGCTTTGACAGCCCGATCGTGGTGCAGAACATCACTGAGCCCGAAGCCGGAGCTCCCAGCGGCGAGCAGCCGTCCAACGTGCCGGGCCTCACCGACCTGCTGAACCTCGGTATTGATCCGGCCACGGGCCCGCCCGGGAAATCGTTCCTGGACGTCACCCCGCCGGCGCCTAGCGACCTGACCGCAGCGCCGGCCAGCCCGGCGCCACCCGGCCGCTAGCCGGTAATTTCGGATACCTCTTCCGGCGCGGCCAGGTTTAGGGGCCGGGCCAGCTGAGTGGGTGCCATCCGTCCGCGCAGTGCGACGACTTCGGCGACATCCCAGCACAATGCTTCGGCGTCAAGCGCGCCGCTGACCGCGACTGCAGAGGCCAGCACGTGGCCTTCTTCGAGCTTGGCCAGCTCGGTGAGCCGCGCGGCCTCGTTGACCGGGTCGCCGATCACCGTGTACTCGAAGCGAGCCTGCGCGCCGATGTGGCCGGCGATGGCACGCCCGGAGGACACCCCGATGCCGAACTCGGCGGTGCCGATCACCGGGAGGAGTTCGTCGTGCAGCTCACGGGCGGCTGCCAGCGCGCCACCGGACGCGTCCGGGTGCTCGATCGGGGCGCCGAAGATGGCCAACGCGGCGTCACCCTGAAATTTGTTGACGAAACCGCCGTGCCGGCCCACGGTGTCGACGACCACCCGGAAGAACTCGTTGAGCAGGCTGACCACCTCGGCCGGGGGCCGGGTCGCCGCGAGCTGGGTCGAGCCGACCAGATCGACGAACAGCACCGCGACGTCGCGCTCCTGACCGCCCAATTCTGTGCCGCGCTCCAGCGCGCGGCGGGCGACGTCTTCACCCACGTAGCGGCCGAACAGGTCACGCAGACGTTGCCGTTCGGACAGGTCGCGGACCATGTCGTTGAAGCCGGCCTGCAGCAGGCCCAGCTCACTGGCGTCGTAGATCTGCATGTGCGCGTTGTAATTACCGCGCTGTACCTCGCCGAGCGCCCAGCGCAGCTGACGCAGCGGGTCGGCGATCGACATGGCCACCAGCAGCGTGCTGGCCAGCCCGATGCCCAACGCCAGTAACGCCAGCAGCAGGATCGGGTTCAGCAGCTTCTCGGGTCGCCCATGAAGGTACTCAGCCTTGTCGGCCGCGACGGTCAGCACGATCGCCAGCAGCGGGACTCCGGTGGACAGCGCCCAGGCCAGCATTTGACGTCCGATGACACCCGACGCCCGGATGTTCTCCGGCAGGCCACCGCGCAGCGCGGCTACGGCCACCGGCCGCAGCACCCGCTCGGACTGTAGATAGCCGATGATCGCTGTGGCGGCGGCGCCGAGCGCTGTGGCGACGGCCACCACCGGAGCGGCGTGCTTGGCCACCGGCCAGCTGGCGACGATGAACACCACGCCGCCGATCAACCAGGACACCAAGTTGATCACCGTGCGGTAGAACGGCGTCCGCAGCGCGCGGCTCCGCGCCAGCTCGGTGGCGGCCGGGTCGGTGTCGGTGAGCAGGCCGTCGCGGCGTTGCCACCGGAACACCGGGATCAGTAGCCGCACGCTGATCCAGAATCCGACCACGAACAAGAAGACGGCCGACCCGAGGAAGATTGCCAGGTTGGGACCCGGTAGATCCTGCAGTTGAATGCGGTCTTCGGGTGGCAGCCCGTAGCGCAGAAAGCCCAGCACCAGCAGTCCGCCGATGATGTCGGCTTGCAGCTGGCTCAGCGAGAACACCGGCCATGGTGTGCGCACCAGCCATTGGACGAATCCGCTGATTCGTCCTGGAAGTGCCGCCGCCGTGCTCACGAACCCACCGTATCGGTCGTCGGGGACGAAAAAGTAGCCAAAACGTTCCGTGTACAGCCGCTCGTGTTGCGGAGTGGTCAGCGGCGGTCAGTACTGTTGCCGGTGATGTCGCGGGTATTCGCACGGCTGGTCGGCCAGGAGTCGGTCGAAGCCGATTTGGTGGCCGCTGCTTTGGCGGCCCGCGGTGATTCGGCTCACACCGCCGCGATGACTCATGCCTGGCTGATCACCGGTCCGCCCGGCTCGGGGCGCTCGGTCGCGGCGCTGTGCTTTGCGGCGGCGCTGCAGTGCACCTCGGAAGGTGTGCCTGGTTGTGGAGAATGCCGCGCCTGCACGACGACGATGGCGGGGACGCACGCCGACGTGCGCCGAGTCATCCCGGAGGGACTGTCGATCGGCGTCGACGAGATGCGAGCGATCGTGCAGATCGCGTCTCGCCGGCCGAGCACGGGCCGCTGGCAGATCGTGCTGATCGAAGACGCCGACCGGCTCACCGAAGGCGCGGCCAACGCCTTGCTCAAAGTTGTCGAAGAACCCCCGCCGTCAACGGTTTTCCTGTTGTGTGCGCCGTCGGTGGATCCCGAGGACATCGCGCTGACGCTACGGTCCCGCTGCCGGCACATTGCGCTGGTGACGCCCTCGCCGGCGGCCATCGCCCAGGTCTTGATCGACGGTGACGCTTTGACACCCGAGAGCGCCACCTGGGCGGCCTCGGTCAGTGGCGGACATGTGGGCCGGGCGCGACGGCTGGCAACCGATCCGGAGGCGCGCGAGCGGCGGCTGCAGGCGTTGGGGCTAGCCCGCGACGCCGCCACCCGATCGAAGGCCTACGGTGCGGCCGAGGCGCTGGTGGCCGCGGCCGAAGCTGAGGCGGCGGTGCTGACCGCGGGGCGCGACGAGGCTGAAACCGAGGAGCTGCGCACCGCGCTGGGCGCGGGAGGTAGCGGGAAGGGCACCGCCGGGACGTTGCGCGGAGCCACCGGGGCGATCAAAGATCTTGAGCGACGGCAGAAGTCGCGTCAGACCCGGGCGTCGCGCGATGCGCTGGACCGCGCTTTGATCGACCTGGCGACCTACTTTCGGGACGCGCTGTTGGTGGCCGCCGACGCAACGGGCGTGCGGCGTAACCACCCCGACATGGCAGAGCCGATCGCGGCGATGGCCGCGCACGTCACACCGGAGCGGTTGCTGCGCTGCATCGAAGCTGTGCTGGAGTGCCGCGAAGCGCTGGCGGTCAACGTCAAGCCCAAATTCGCCGTCGACGCCATGGTCGCCACGATCGGCCAGGCGCTGCGCGACTGACGTGCTCTGCATCGTCGCCGGGCGAACTTGGGCCGGTGTGACGGCCTGCCGTAGACTCGTGCCGCCCCGCAGGGCGCGCCACCTTAGCTCAGTCGGTAGAGCGGCTCACTCGTAATGAGCAGGTCAGGAGTTCGATTCTCCTAGGTGGCTCAACTTTCGTGGCCGCGAGCGTAACGCCACGGCGAAGAATCGGGCTCGAGATCGCCGTGGCGTTACGCACGCGAGGCAGTGCCTCTACTTAGGCACCGCGTAGCCCACCGGCCCGGCGGCAATGCACACCGCGAGCGCGGCCGTGTCGGCTCGCGCGGTGATGGCATTGCCCGCGCCGGGCAGCCGGACAAAGACCCGGTTGAGCCCGGGATGCACGGGCACCTTCGTGTTGGGCCCGTCGGACAGCGATAGCGTCATCGACCCGTCGCTGTTGGCCAGGTAGTTGAGCTCGGCGGTCCAATCCGTCGGCAGCAGTGGGCCGTCGAGAGCAAGCCGCACCGGCTGGTCCGGCTGGATGAAGTAGCCGCATTGTGGCACGGGGCCAGCCAGCATCATCCTTACCCAGGTCACCTGCGCGTCGGCCAATCGACCCGAGCTGTCGAGTACGCGCAATCGCGATGTCGCCGAGGCGAATTCGGGACGGTCACGTAGAAGTGCGAACAGATGGCTGGCCAGGTTGTCCGGCCAGGCGACTCGACCCAACACCATCGGATCGACCTCTTGATCCAGCAACGGCGCATTCGAAGCCGCGTGCGCGTCGGCCAAGCCGCGGCGGGCATTCTGCAGATAGGGCTGGGCGGGGTTATCTCGCCAGGAGGTCAGAAAGGTCGCCGTCGAATACCCGCTGCTCGCCACGAACGCCGCTGTCGCAGTGGCCGTCACTACAGTGCGGCCCACTGACGCGTCCAGCCAGCGCGACGTAGGGCGGTTGGGTGCGCAGAACCCGACCGCCGCCAACAGCGCGAGCACCACGACGAGATCGGGGAAATAGCGCAACGTTTGGGCCAATTCGAGCGCGGTGAACCGCGATGAGCGCATCAGGTAGATCGGTACCTGGCAGGCAACCACGTAGCCGGCAGCGGTCAGCCACACCGGCACAAGGCGCCGCTTGCGCGCCAACGAGACTCCCAGCGCCGCGGTCAGCACCAGCCAGCCCAGCACTCTGGCCGCCGGCGGCGGGATAGCCCACGGCGAGGCGGGTGCCCAGCGGGCCCAGGTCCATGGCCCTCCCGCCACGCCGGGAACGATTCCCTGAGTGACGGAGCGGCGCAACAGATCCCACGTCATCGACAGATCGAAAGTCCACCGCTGCTGGTTGACCACAACCAGATAGACGGCGATCCAGGCGGCGGTCAGCGCCAGCGACACCGCCCACAGCCGAAGCCCGGCCCGCCATACCGTCACCAAGGCCGCGCGGTCACCTTGTACGTGGCTCAGCAGCGCGCCAATTGCGAAGGCGGCAAACGGAATTACCGCGGCCTTCTCGAAGAACAGCAGCCCACCGAGGTAAACCAGCACGCCGGTCACCGCGTAGCGCTGATTGCCCGTTCGGACCAGCATGATCGCATCGGCGCAGAACCAGGCCAGCGCAGCGAGCATCGGCAGCGAGTTCAGCGCCGCCGCCCACCACGCGAAGCCGGGAACGCCCAGCGGGGTGAACAACGCAAAGGTCAGCGGGAGAAGCAGCACCGGGCGCCAGCCCAAAATCACGTGCAGCGCCCGCAACAGCGCCAGCGAAGCCAGCAATTGCAGCACCAGCAGGCTGATCGCCGGACCGATCCAGTTCAACGGCGCCAACCGGGTAATGGCACCCGCAACCAGGAAGGCGGCCGGCATGACATGGCCGTCGTGGTCGTCGAACAGGTACGACGGCGACAGCAGGCCATGAGTGCCGGCCCGCCCGACCAGGATCAAGTCATCCCAGTAGAAGTAGCCCCGAAACGCCAGCACCGCCCGGATCGCCAGCTGCACCGCGATCAGCGCGGCAGCGGCTAGCGCGACGTTCGGGGTGCGGGCGGCCCATCGGTATGGTGGGCCGGTGCGCGCACTGGTCACCGGGGCAGCCGGTTTCATCGGGTCGACGCTAGTCGACCGGTTGTTGAGCGACGGGCACAGCGTCGTGGGCCTGGATAACTTCGCGTCTGGGCGGGCCAAGAACGTCGAGCACCTGGCCGACAATCCCGAGTTTGTCTTCGTCGAAGCCGACATCGTCACCGCCGATCTGCAGGCGATCCTCGACGAGCATCGCCCGGAAGTGGTCTTTCACCTGGCTGCGCAGATCGACGTACGGCACTCGGTGGCCGACCCGCAATTCGACGCCTCGGTCAATGTGATCGGCACCGTGCGGTTGGCTGACGCGGCCCGGGTAGCCGGTGTGCGCAAAGTCGTGCACACCTCGTCGGGTGGTTCGATCTACGGCGTCCCGCCGTCGTACCCGACCAGCGAGGACGTGCCGACCGATCCGGCGTCGCCGTATGCGGCGGGCAAGGTTGCCGGCGAGATCTACCTCAACACGTTCCGCCATCTCTACGGCCTGGACTGCTCGCACATCGCGCCGGCCAACGTCTACGGCCCCCGACAAGACCCGCACGGCGAGGCCGGTGTGGTGGCGATCTTCGCGCAGGCGCTGCTTTCCGGTAAGCCCACCAAGGTTTTCGGCGATGGCTCCAACACCCGTGACTACGTGTTCGTCGACGACGTGGTGGACGCGTTCGTCAAGGCGTCCGAGCCGGTTGGTGGCGGGCAGCGATTCAACATCGGCACGGGTGTGGAAACCTCTGATCGCCAACTCCATTCAGCGGTCGCCGCTGCGGTCGGCGCAACCGACGACCCGGAATTTCATCCGCCACGACTAGGCGACTTGAAGCGGTCCTGGCTCGATATCGGTTTAGCTCAACGGGTTTTGGGCTGGCGTCCGCAGGTGGCGCTCGACGAAGGAGTTCGTCGCACCGTGGAGTATTTCCGGGACGTGCATACCGTCTAGCGAGGGCCTCTTCGAGACTTAAACCACTGCGACGCAACTCGGCGGCGTGTCGTCGCGATGGCTTAAGTGTCGTCGCAGCCCGATTACTCGGGTGTTTGCGCGCCTTCCAATGCGACCGCGCGGGCCAGTCGCGCGTAGCGCAGCTCCATGTCCTTGAATCGCAGATAGGTGCTCAACGTGGTGAAGCTGAAGGCGATGATCAGCGCGTAGAGCATCAGGTCGGTGCCGCGGTCCACGCCGAGCCAGTGCGCCACCACCGTGGTTTCGTTCGGCCGCAGCACCGCGTACACGCCGCCCAGCACGAACACCAGATAGCCGACTTTGACCCAGGCCTTCGACTGGGCGCTGCGACGAGACCGTAGCAGGTAAACCAATAACGCGATGATCGAGGCGATCAGCAGACCCTGGATCCAGTTCATCGCGGCGTCCTTCCTCGTAGCAACCCGTCGAAGATGATGTTGACGCCGTTGAGCAGCGGCTGGCCTTTGGATTTCGAGTATTCGGTGTAAAGCACCTCGACGGGTTCTTCAGCGACGCGCCAATGGTTTTCGGCGATCAGCATGATGAACTCGTTGGCGTGGCTCATCCCGCTCATGGTGATGTCCAGCCCGTCGGCAACGGTTCTGTTGAACACCCGCAGGCCGTTGTTGGTATCGGTTAATCCCAGTCTGCGGCCCCGCGGACTCAACCGCACGGCGGTGCGCAGCACGACCCGCTTCATCAGCGGAGGCCGGGTGACACCCGCGCCGAATCGGGTTCCGATGACCACGTCCACGTCGCCGGCGCCGAGCCGATCGATCATCGTGATGAGGTCTTTGACGCGGTGCTGACCGTCGCCGTCGAAGGTCGCAAAGACCTGAGCGCCGGGCTGGCGCCGCGCGTACTCGACGCCGGTCTGGATGGCCGCACCCTGACCCAGGTTCACCGGGTGGCGCACCAGATGCGCCCCGGCTCGCAGCGCGATGTTGCCGGTGTCGTCGGCGCTGCCGTCGTCCACGCATACCACCTGGGTGAAAACCGAGCGCAGATCGGCGATGACGTCGCCGATGACGCCGGCTTCATTGAAAGCCGGCACGATGATCCAGACGTTGCGTGTTTCAGTAACCATCTCGTCCGTTTCGTGCATTTCAAGCCCACAAGCTACACGCCTGTTCGCCCGACTCGGCTGATCAACCGCCCGTGCGCGACAGTGCGACCAGATGCACTCCGATGCCAACCAGCGGTCCGCACAACAACGCGACGACGGTGCGGGTCTCCAGCGGCAGTGGCAACAACAGCAGCAGTGTCGAGGCCACCGTCGCCCCGACCCAGCCCAGCGCGTAGGCGCGATGCATCGCAGCCGCGACGGTGGCCGCGCCGGTCAAAGTCAGCATGGCGATGGCCACCGCACCTGCCGTCAGCCAGGCCAGCAGCGCGCCGGCCGCGTGATAGTCGGGTCCGAACCCGACCCGCAGTAGCCACGGGCCGACCAGGCCCGCGGCCAGCACGCCGAGCACGCCGATGCTGCCGACCAGCGCCGCCGGTGCGATCAACGCCCGCCGTCGCTCGGTCCGCTCGTCGACGAAATGCGCGATCAGATTGCCCTGCATGGCGGTCAGCGGCACCAGCAGCGGCGCGCGGGTCAGGGTGACCGCCAGGATGACCACGCCGCCGTTGGCGCCAAGCTGGTTGGAGGTGGCCTTCAGCAGCACCGGGAAACCCATCACCAAGATCGCGCTGGCTCCCGCAGCGGTGATCGAATGGGCGGCCCCGCGCAGGAAAGTCGCGGTGCCACCCTCCGTCAGCAGTCGGGCTGCCGCCCGGCTTGTCGGCGACGCCACGATCAGCACCAGCCAGGCCACCGCACCCGCGACGGTGGCCCACAGGAACCCGACCAGGCCCCAACCGATCACGAAGGTGGTCACCGCGACCGCCACCCGGATCACCGCGTCGGTGACCATCAGCGCCCCGTACTGGGTCCAATGGTTGGTCCCGGCCAGCATGCCCAGCAAGGTCGCGTGCAGGCAGAACCCGGCAAGCCCGACGCTGAGCAGACCCACCGAAAGCCAGTGGGCTTCGGCGAACACCCGACTGCTCCACAGCGGCGAACTACCCGCGATCACCGCCGCCGCGCCGAGCCCGACCATGCCCGCCACCCGCAGGGGATGGGTGCGTCGGTCCGGCACGACTTCGGCTCGGCTTTCATACCCCCCGGCGCGGACTTCCCGCGTGGTCTCCTGCAGCAGGCCGTTGGCCGCCCCAGTGACTAGTCCGAATGCGCCCCAAAAGACTGCGAATACCGAAAAGCCGGCCGGAGCCAGGTCGCGGGCTGCCAGGTACACCACTGTGTAGCCGCACAGGGCGGTGAGCACGGTTGCTGTACCCACCCGGGCCATGCTGCCGCGGGCGATCGGGCTGACGGGGGCCGCCATCCCGGGGGAACCGCCCACTTCGGTCACGCTACGAAAATACTCACAGTCACTACCGGGCTCGGCAAACCGCGATGACCCCGACCTGACAGACTGAGGCGCAGAGGGGAGTATTCCTCAGCCGCGGTGTCGTCATCACGTCACCCACTCACCGGGCGACCGGGGCCGCGGGCCAGTGCGACTCTAGTCGCGACGGCGGGAGAGACCTCTGGCGTTTCAGCGACCGGAGGCTCCTGTTGTTCGTGTCCGTGCTCGAATGGGTCGTCATCCTGAGTGCGACGACGGCGGTGCTGTTGTTCGACGTCGGAGTGATGGCGCGGCGGTCCGGGGAACCAACGATGCGCCGCTGCGCGATCGCGTTAGCCGGGTACGTCGGACTCGCGGTCGCCTTCGGGATATGGACGTGGCACGTTCATGGACAGCAGTTCGCCGTGGAGTTCTTCACCGGCTGGCTCACCGAGTACAGCCTGTCGATCGACAACTTGTTCATCTTCGTCATGATCATGACGAGCTTTGACGTGCCCAAGGTCTATCAGCGGCAAGCCTTGTTCGTCGGTATTGTGATCGCGCTGATCTTCCGCGGCATTTTCATCGCGCTTGGCGCAGCGGCCATCCAGCGGTTCTCCTGGGTCTTCTACCTTTTCGGCGCATTACTTCTTTACGCCGCAATCAGATTGGCACGCGGCGGCGACCACGACGCGAACGTGGAGAACGCGGCCGTCCGCTTCGCTCGCAGCCACCTCAACGCCACCGACAACTGGCACGGACTCAAGCTCTATGTCAAAGAAGGCTCGCAGTGGTCGATGACCCCGATGTTTCTCGTCGTCCTCGCGCTCGGCATCACCGACCTGATCTTCGCCCTCGACTCGATTCCCGCGATCTTCGGCATCACCCGTGAGGCCTATTTGGTGTTCGCCGCCAACGTATTCGCCTTGATGGGTCTGCGGCAGTTGTACTTCATGCTCGCAAATCTGTTGCAGCGCTTGGTTTATCTCTCCAAAGGCCTTGGCATCATCTTGCTCTTCATCGCGATCAAGCTGGTCTTGCAGGCGTTGGGGGAAAACGATCTGCCGTTCATCAATGGCGGCGAGCACATCAACGTTCCCGAGGTCCCGACCTTGCTTATGCTCGCGGTCATCCTGGTGACCCTCGTCGTCACCGCAGCCGCCAGCCTCTATGCCACCCGGGGCAGCCGAAGCGATTAAGCCTCGATTGCCGCCGCGATGCGACGTTCGATGCCGGCGCGCGCCGGCGCCGGCAACGCGATCAGCCCGTCGAGCTCTCTGCCGGCCCGCGTGTAGGCGCTCTGCCGCTCCTGCGGAGATGCGGCCTCGTCTTGGGCAAGCTGCAGCAGATGCTGAGCTCGGGCTAGCCGTTGTTGGTCGTCCTCGGAGAAGTCGCTGCGTCGTCGGCGAATCGCTTCGGCCTCGGCGATCTCGAATGCGCTGACGTAGTCGTGCACGGCGTCGCGGTATTCCAGTTGCGCCGCCCGGTCGCCGAGCAGGTCCTCGGGCCGGTCCGGGCGCAGCAGATCGGCCTGCCGCTTCGCGTTGTGGAATTCGACTGTCAGCGGATTGCGCATGTCGGTCATCAACGGAAAGTCCAGCAATTTGGCGATATCGACCTCATAGTCCAGCCAGCGGGCGTCGGTCCGATCATGCGTAGCGATGAGCTTGGCGATCTCGCGCCGATAGCCGTCCTTGCTGTCTGGATTGTCGCGCTTCCGTCCGGAAGCTTCCGCGATCGCAATCTTGGCCTGCTGCTTGAGCCGATACCGTTCAAGCCGGCGCTCGGCCCGGCGTTCGTTGGCCGAGGCGATCGCGCGGATGCTCCCGCCGATCGCGCCTCCGAGAGGGAACACCAGCCACCAGAAATTCGCGGCGAAATGAAACAGCGGGCCCACGATCTCAGGATGCCACCTGAAGCGCTGTCGCCTCGACCCCAGCGCCTAGTCGATCAACGTCGGGAATTTCGCTGTGCGCGAAGGCCCGATGAGTGTGACGACCCCCGCCGGTCAGTACAGGTGTTATCCAGTCCATCCGATCACTGAAGGAATCGTCGATGCCCCGCACCCGGGTTCACAACATGAACATCTCCCTCGACGGCTACGCGGCCGGCGAGCACGTGACGTTCGATGCCCCGATCGGCGGTGCCGAACGGCTATTCAACTGGTTCGACGGACGCGCTATCCATGGGATTGACCGGGTAGATGCCCCAGTCACGCTCGACCGCGCCCTGACCAGCTTGTGGAGCCAGGGCGTCGGCGCCGAGATCATGGGACGCCGAAAGTTCGGCCCCCATGTCGGCGATTGGCCCAACGACGGGTGGCAGGGCTGGTGGGGCGACGAGCCGCCGTTCCAGACTCCGGTGTTCGTCATGACCCACCACCCGCACCCCACGATGGACTTTCCTAACGGAACCAGCTTCCACTTCGTCGACGCGCCGCCGCACGAGGTGCTTCGCCTGGCCCAGGATGCTGCGAACGGTCGCGACGTGCGTATCGGTGGAGGCCCCTCGACGGTGCGGCAGTTCCTTCAGGCCGACTTGGTCGACTTCATGCACCTGGTGATCGTGCCCATCACCCTGGGGCGCGGGGTATCCCCGTGGGAAGACTTAGACGGCGTCGAAGACTACTTCACAATCGAAACCGTCACCTCGCCGAGTGGGCTAACCCATCAGCTCTGGAACAAAAAAGAACCCGGCTGAGCCGACGCGTCAGTGTCCGGTGGTTTTGAACCGCTCCTGGGACCGCAGCACCTCTTCTTCGGCTTCTTTACGGCCCACCCAGTCGGCGGCTTTGACGAATTTGCCCGGTTCGAGCGCTTTGTACTGCGAGAAGAAATGCTTGATCTCGTCCAGCTCGAACTCCGGGACGTCTTTTATGTCCTGGATGTGGTCCCAGCGGTGGTCCTTGGCCGGAACACACAGCACCTTGTCATCGCCGCCGGCTTCGTCGGTCATCCGGAACATGCCTACCGGTCGCGCCTTGACCAGCACACCCGGGAACACCGACTGAGGAAGTAGCACCAGGGCGTCCAGCGGGTCGCCGTCCTCGCCCAGCGTGTCGTCGATGAAGCCGTAGTCGGTCGGGTAGACCATCGACGTGTAGAGATAGCGGTCCAGAAAAACCCGTCCCGTCTCGTGGTCAACCTCGTATTTGTTTCGTTGACCCTTCGGGATCTCGATGATGACGTCGAATTGCACCGTCTGAAGCTCCTTGGCTGGGGTGGTCGCTGCTCGAGCGCTAACCCTAGTCCAGCGGTCAGGTGCGTACCGCAGCTCCCGCACTGCGCCAGTCGACCGGGGTTTGAAGCACAATAGGCGCAAAGAAGTCAGGAGAGTTCATGCGTCCCACTCGGTGGCGGCGGTCTACGCATCTGATCGTGGGCGTGGCCGTGCTGGCGGTCGTTGCCGCCGTTGTCGCGGCTACTGCGTTGTTCACCGCTAGCGGTCGCGGCGCAAGTGGCGCCCAGATCCCGCCCCCGCCGCCCGCCGTCACCGCCAAGCCGAGCATCGTGCCGGTGGCCACGACCGCGCCGGTGCCGACCCAGTCCGCGCTGACCGCGACGCTGGCGGCCGTGGTGGCCGACCCCAACCTGGGCAAGCTGGGCGGTCGGGTCACTGACGCGATGACGGGCGAGGAACTCTGGCGCCAACTTGATGACGTGGGACTGCAGCCGGCGTCGACGAACAAAACGCTCACCACCGCCGCCGCGCTGTTGGCCTTGGACCGCGAGGCCCGGGTCACCACCAAAGTTGTCGCCGCCGACCAGCCCGGCACCATCGTGCTGGTGGGCGGCGGCGACCCGACGCTGTCCGCGGCTCCGCCCGGGCAAGACACCTGGTATCACGGAGCCGCCAGAATCAGCGACCTCGCCGATCAGGTTCGCCGCAGCGGCGTGACGCCGACGGCAGTGCAGGTGGACACCTCGCTGTTCAGCGGCCCGACCATGGCACCCGGCTGGGATCCGGCCGACATCGAGGGCGGCGACATCGCGCCGATCGAATCGGTCATGCTCGATGCCGGACGTATCCAGCCGGCGACCGACCAGTCCCGCCGGTCGGTGACCCCAGCCCTGGACGCGGGACACGCGCTGGCCGCCGCGCTCGGCGTGGACCCCCAGCAAGTGACCATCGCCCGCCATCCCGCATCCTCCGGCGCGCGACAGCTGGCCGCGGTTCGGTCGGCCCCGCTGATCGACCGGCTGAACGAGATGATGAGCATCTCCGACAACGTGATGGCCGAATGCATCGCCCGGGAAGTGGCGGCGTCGATGCAACGGCCGCTGAGCTTCAGCGGTGCCGTGGACGCAGTCACCAACCGGCTGAACACCGCGCACGTCGACACCGGCGGCGCGACGCTGCGGGACTCCAGCGGCTTGTCGGTCGAGGACCGCCTCACCGCCAAGACCCTCGATGCCGTGGTGCAAGCGGCGGCCGGGCCCGATCAGCCTGCGCTGCGGCCGCTGCTGGACCTGCTGCCGATCGCCGGTGGCAGCGGAACACTGTCCGATCGATTCCTGGACCCGGCAGCCAGCACCGGCCCGGCCGGATGGTTGCGCGCCAAAACGGGTTCGCTGACTGCCACGAACGCGTTAGCTGGTGTGGTGACCGACCGCAGTGGACGGGTGTTGACCTTCGCGCTGATCTCCAACGACGCCGGCCCCACCGGCCGCACGGCGATCGACGCGGTGGCGTCCACTCTGTGGTCGTGCGGGTGCGCAACGTGACTTCGTCGGCGGAATTGACCGTCGGGCGCACTGTCGACTGGGGATTCGCGGCGACGGTCGGCCAGTTTCTGGCCCGTCCCGGCCCGCCGTCCACCGACTACACCCGTCGCCAGGTGATCGAAAACCTGGCTGCCGCAGCCAAGGCGGCTGAACCGCCGGTGCGCGAGGTGACCGGTCTGCAGACCAACGGCGCGGTTCCCGAGGCTCGCATTGTCGACCGGCCGGGGTGGATCGAGGCGGCTGCTGAGTCGATGCGGGTGATGACCGGCGGCACCGACAAGCCGCGGAGTCTGGTCTCCGGTCGGGTCACCGGCGCGCAAACCGGTGCCGTGCTGGCGTTCGTCGCATCGGGAATTCTTGGCCAGTACGACCCGTTCGCCGCCTCCAAGGCCGGCGGCGCCTTGCTGTTGGTCTATCCCAATGTCATTGCGGTGGAACGCCAATTGCGGGTGGAGCCGTCTGATTTTCGGTTGTGGGTGTGCCTGCACGAGGTCACCCATCGGGTGCAGTTCACCGCCAATCCGTGGCTGTCCCAATACATGTCGCAAGCGCTTGGTGTGTTGACCCAGGAGAGCGGCGAAGACGTGGCCCAGGTGGTGAGCCGACTGGCTGACTTTGTCCGCGGCCGCGGCGACTCGTCACCAGCCGGCACCGACGCGCACTCGACCGGAGTGGTTGGATTGCTGCGTGCGGTGCAGTCCGAACCGCAGCGTGAAGCCCTGGATCAACTGTTGGTGCTCGGCACACTGTTGGAGGGCCACGCCGATCACGTGATGGATGCCGTTGGGCCCGTGGTGGTTCCGTCGGTCGCAACCATTAGGCGCCGTTTCGACGAGCGTCGTCACCGCAAGCAGCCGCCGCTGCAACGGCTGCTTCGCGCATTACTGGGCATCGACGCCAAACTGAGCCAATACACCCGGGGCAAGGCGTTCGTGGACCATGTGGTCGGCCGGGTCGGAATGGAGCGGTTCAACACCGTCTGGACCGATGCGGATACCCTGCCCCGGCCCGCTGAGATCGAACACCCGCAACGATGGATCGACCGGGTGCTGTAGCCGAACTCCGCTCGACTGTGGCGGCGTTCGCCAAGGAATACCTCCCCACCGCCGACCGCTGGTGTGTGGCGTTGTCCGGTGGCCCGGACTCGTTGGCGCTCATCGCCGTTGCGGCCGGCCTGCTGCCGACCACCGCGCTGATCGTGGACCATGGTCTGCAAGCCGGCTCGGCGGCGGTGGCCGCCACCGCGCAACGCCAAGCCAGCGAATTGGGATGCGTTGAGGCACAAGTGTTTTGCGTGCAGGTAAGTGGCG
>NZ_JBATXN010000311.1:0-4304 GCF_049673265.1 Mycobacterium sp.
CGCAGATCGTGAGCATATTGCGTCTGATGCGACGCCTAGCGTAGGCAACATCAATAGTTTCGCCCAATCTCCGGCGAGAAGATTGGCTCTTGTGTGATTTTGCTGTGAGCTCGAACCTGCGCGTGCTCACCACTTTCAACGAACCCCCGGCGGCCGTAACTACGAAGTGGCTGCCCGAACTCCGGTGCCGGTGTATTTTCGTACGCACAGACGGCCACTGGCGGCAGAACGGGGTTCTCAATGCTTGGCAGCGCTCTTCGAGGTCTCCGAAATACTGCACTTGCCTTATTTTTCGTTGCCGCCAGCCCATTCGGCGCACCGGCGGCGGCGGCGCCGCCAGGGGCGCCATGTGCCAGTAGCGAGGTGGGAACGGTTGTCCCGGGAGGCGATGGCTCCACCGCCGGCTATTCGTTATGCACGGGTGCCGGGTGGGTTCACTTCGACGGGCCTATCTACACGAAGGGCGATTGCGCCCACCTGGGTACCGTTGGTCCCAACGACGACGGGACTTACACAATCTGCACCAACCAAGGCTGGCTCGATGTCAATCGTTCTGTGTGCAATGACTTCCCCGGAGTGTTTAACTGCGGCTGAAGCCGTGCCGGGATGGCGGATGGGGTGAACGCAGAATGCACGGCGGCCTGCGAATGACACTGCGGATTTCGGCCTCATCGTTCAGAAATTACCCATGCAGGCATTACGCTGGGTTGATCTCGGAGACGGACCGGCGTGCGCGTTGCAGGCATCCCCGATTCGTGCCATGTCGGAAGGTAGCGGAGAGCCACGCTAGCGCAACCGCACCGGTTGGCTCGGGATGCGACCTCTGACGAGCCGCGGTCCAGCGGGCCGCGGTGAGCTCGCCCGAGAGCAGTTGGTGAGGTGTGTCATCCCTGGTTGCGAGGGCGCATGCCGAACGCGAGCCCCCCGCAAAGAACCGCGAGGCCAAACATGAACCAAGGCGCACCCGCGGGCAGGTCGCTCGGGTGGCTTACCCACATCCCCACCGCTATCACCCGCTGGCCAACACCAACAGCAGCCGCTCCCGGCCGCGATGTTGCAGCCAGTAGCCCACTTCCCTGTCGACCCAATAGGACTCGCCCGCCGTCGGCGACAGCACCACGACCAAAAAGCGCGAACTGTCCAGCGCCTCAGTGATCTTGTGCCACAGATCAGGGCTGACTTCCAGATTGGTGTCGTCGCGAAACACCCGCAGTGCACGTAACTGGCCCAGACGGCGGCCGATCTGATGCAGGCCCTTCTGAATCCCCGCAGCCACCGGGCGATCCCGATGCGTATACGACAAAAACGCGTCGTACGCCAGCGGCCGGTCTATCCCATTGGCCGCAGTATCCTCCGTCTGGGTCGCGTCTGACATCACAGCGCTCTCACGAAAAGTCGTCGGGGTGGCCAGCACAGTGTGGCACTTAGCAGCCCCATCTGAGTACCAACCCAAGCATCGCGCGGGTTCCGCCGGGCTGTCCCTGGTGCGGGCGGAGGCCGACTAGGCTCACCATCTGATTGGCCTTCTCAGCCGCCTGGTGGGCCACCGCGCCGCCGAACAACGGTGTATGACGACGGACAGCGGCATTCCCCCGTCGTCGTTAACCGCTCAGAGAAAAGTGCATAACACAGTCGAAACTCAAGGGATCTAATATGGCACGGGCCGTGGCAGTATCCCGTGGAAGCGCCACCAACTCGCGTGTGCCGCAAGATAATTGACGCGCGAGAGCGCCTTATCGAGGAAGCGTCCTGCTACTCGCCGGCGCCGAAGTTGCGACGAAGCGTCTCCCCGTTGGGCTTTCCGCCCAACGCGGCAGATATCTGATCCCAGGACCAGTCGGCGGCACGGGCCTCCCGCACGGCCAACTCGATAGCCTTTTGCGCGATGCGCCTGGCGTCGCTGGCGGCTTCGATCAGCTCTTCAACAGATGTCGTCATACCACAAAATCATGGCAGATTTCATGCCACGATTCAAGGCGGACCGGCTGGGCCTCAGGTTTCCCGGTATGCCGGCGCGGGAAGCCCAAGCTCGGAATGCGCACGGACCGGCTCGGCGTGGCGGCACCGGTCGTAAGCTGCGACTTAGCAAGTAGGACAACGACGAAGTGCGGCGCATGGATCGACCCGGTCATTTTCTGCGGCGAACCTCCCGACGTACGTTCCGCGACCGTCGGGAAGCTGGCTATGTGCTGGCTGAGGAGTTGGGGGCCTACCACGACAGGGCCGGGCTACTGGTCCTCGGGCTGGCCCGCGGCGGCGTTCCGGTCGCCTGGGAGGTCGCCGCGGCCCTGCACGCGGAGTTGGACGTGTTCCTGGTGCGAAAGCTGGGCGTGCCGGGGTGGTCGGAACTGGCGATGGGTGCGCTGGCCAGCGGCGGGGGCGTCGTCATGAACGACAATGTGGTGTCGAATCTTCGCATCAGCGACGAGCAGGTGCGCGAGGTCATCGACCGCGAAACGATCGAGCTCGACCGCCGGGAGCGTGCGTATCGGGGCGGACGGCCCGTCGCCGATCCGCGCGGCAAGACGGTGATTTTGGTCGATGACGGTATCGCCACCGGCGCGAGCATGCTGGCGGGGCTGCGCGCGCTGCGCGCCAACAACCCGGAATCGATAGTCGTCGCTGTGCCGGTGGGGCCGCAATCAGCTTGCGAGGAGCTGGCGCGGGAAGCTGACGAGGTCGTATGCGCGACCATGCCAACCGATTTCGAGGCGGTCGGACAAGTTTTCGCCGACTTCCATCAAGTCACCGATGACGAGGTCCGCGAGCTGCTCGCTACACCGCCTTCAGCCGTGGAGCCCTAGCGGGTGTTGTGGTCGTCGCTGACGCTATCTGCCGCGTCCGCTTCCGATTCCGGCTCCTCGGGTGTGGACGCGTCGTCGCGCTCGTCGACGGTGTCCTCGGGGTAGTCGGCGGCCGCTTCGGCGCCCGGCTCATGGTCCTCGGCCGGACCGGATGATTTGGTGGGCGAACCGGCCTCGCGTCGCTGACGCTCCCTTAGCGCGTCGACGATGAGCAGCACCACGCCCAACACGCTGGCACCGATGCAAACCCAGGCCACCAGCTCATTGCTGGTGACAACCGCGAACACCAACGCGGCAAGGCCTATTACCGCTAGGACCAGCGCAATTATCAGCATCGGTAAACCTCTCCAGCCGAAGGGGCAGCATCGCCGCCACTGCAGGATAGCGGCGGCCAGTCATGGACTGTCGCAGCCCTTGGCCGAGTTAGTTATTACCTCGATTGAACTGGTTAAACGCGGCGGCATCATTGGTGGCGCTGGAGTCGACCGGCGCCGCCGATCCGCGCTGGCCAAGCTCTTCGAGCTGGGACTCCAGATATGTCTTCAGCCGGGTGCGGTATTCGCGTTCAAACGTGCGCAGCTGCTCAAGGCGACCCTCGAGCACCGTGCGCTGCTGGTTGATCGTGCCCATGATCTCGGAGTGCTTGCGCTCGGCATCGGCTTGCAACGCATCGGCCTTCTCCTGGGCCTGACGTAGCTGAGTCTCGGAGCGCGTTTGCGCATCGGCCAGCATCGCGTCGGCGCGCTGCCGGGCATCGGCGACGGTGGTCTCCGCCTCACGACGCGCATCGCTGACGATCTGGTCGGCATTGGTTCGGGCGTCTGCCAGCAGCTTGTCCGACTCCGCCTTGGCCGTGCCGGTCAGCCGGTCGGCAGTGTCTTGGGCCAGGCTGAGCACCCGAGCCGCCTTCAACGCCTGCTCTTCAGTCGTCCCACCGGCCGCAGGCTGGGGGGCCGGCTGCGGGGTGGGCTGCGGTGGCTTGACGGGCTCGGGCTCGGGCTCGCGCAGCGGAATGGCTTGGGTGGCTTGGGTACTCGTGCCTCCGCCGGACCGGGCACCGGCCAGCTCCTGGTCCAGCTCGTTGACGCGCTGACGCAGGTCGGAGTTCTCCTCGATGAGCCGGGTCAGCTCATTTTCCACGAGGTCGAGGAAGGCGTCGACCTCGTCTTCGTTGTAACCACGCTTGCCGATCGGCGGCTTACTGAACGCCACATTGTGGACGTCTGCGGGTGTCAGCGGCATTCTTAGCCCCCTTGAGTGTGGACGGTCAAACCGACCAGGAAAGTGTAAGTCGGGATGAACGTTGTGGTAGCCATACTGCAACTGCCGCCCATCCTGTCACACCAGACCCGCCGGTTGCCGAATCGCCCGATAAATAAGACCGAATTTCAAAGATTAAGAGCTGAAAAATCGGCGGCGTAAGCCAACGAAATGCGGCCCGGCAAACCCTCCAAGGCCCGCAGCTGACCGCAGCAGTGGGGTGCGTCGCGGCGTCAGGCC
>NZ_JBATXN010000312.1:0-5810 GCF_049673265.1 Mycobacterium sp.
GGCCGCCGCCAACCCCACCGGCCGCGCTCCCGTCGCCCGCCGCACCACGGGCGGCCATCGCACGCCGCCGGCGCGGCGAACCTTCTCGTCCGGTCAGCGTGCGCTGCTGTGGGCTGCCGGCGTACTCGGCGCATTGGCGATCATCATCGCCGTCCTCATCGTGATCAACTCGAAGGACAGCAGCTCGCAGCAGCAACCGTCCGCACCGACCGTGACCGACACCGGGCAGCCACCCAGCAAGCCCGGGTCGTCTCCGGCACATCCGACAAATTGGACGGATCGAGGGGTAACAGGTAATGCTGGACGGCAAAGTCAGCCGCAGGCGATCGCGCTGATCCCCCGCGCATTGCCACCCCGACCCGAGACACCCTAATGACCACCCCGCAACACCTGTCCGACCGCTACGAGCTGGGCGAAATCCTGGGCTTCGGCGGCATGTCCGAGGTCCACTTGGCCCGGGATGTCCGGTTACACCGCGACGTAGCGGTCAAGGTGCTGCGCGCCGACCTGGCCCGTGACCCCAGCTTTTACCTGCGCTTTCGGCGGGAGGCGCAAAACGCCGCCGCGCTCAACCACCCGGCGATCGTCGCGGTTTACGACACCGGCGAGGCCGAAACTGCTGCCGGCCCACTGCCTTACATCGTGATGGAGTACGTCAACGGTGTGACGTTGCGCGACATCGTCCACACCGACGGGCCGATGCCGCCCACCCGGGCGATCGAGGTCATCGCCGACGCCTGCCAGGCGCTGAACTTCTCCCACCAGCACGGCATCATCCACCGCGACGTCAAGCCGGCGAACATCATGATCAGCACCACCAACGCGGTGAAGGTGATGGATTTCGGCATCGCGCGGGCGATCGCCGACGGCGGAGTCAGCGTCACCCAGACCGCGGCCGTCATCGGCACCGCGCAATACCTCTCCCCCGAGCAGGCCCGCGGCGACTCGGTCGATGCCCGATCCGACGTCTACTCGCTGGGCTGCGTGCTTTACGAAATGCTCACCGGCGAGCCACCTTTCGTCGGTGACTCACCCGTCGCGGTGGCTTACCAGCATGTCCGCGAGGACCCTATTCCGCCGTCGCAGCGCCATGAGGGCATCTCCGCGGACCTCGACGCCGTCGTGCTCAAGGCGCTGGCCAAAAATCCCGAGAACCGCTACCAGACGGCCGCGGAGATGCGCGCCGACCTGGTGCGGGTACACAACGGCGAGCCGCCTGAGGCGCCCAAGATCCTGACCGAAGCCGAGCGCTCGTCGCTGCTGGCCTCGACGCATCCCAGCGACTCGGCCGGGCCGCAAACCGATCCGCTACCCCGCCAGGAACTCGACTACGGCCGCGAGCGCAGTGCCAGTTCGGTGAGTCGCTGGGTCATCGCGGTCGCTGCGCTGGCAGTGCTGACCGTCATCGTCACGATCCTGATCAACACCTTCGGCGGCGGGCTGCGCAACGTCCAGGTGCCCGATGTACGGGGGCAGGCGTCCGCCGATGCGATTGCCGCGTTGCAAAATCACGGCTTCAAAACACGCACCCAGCAGAAACCAGATTCGACCGTCCAGCCCGATCACGTCATCGGTACCGATCCCGGCGCCAACTCCAAAGTTGGTGCCGGCGAACTGATTACCATCGACGTCTCCACCGGCCCAGAGCAGCGCGAGGTGCCGGACGTGTCTTCGCTGAGCTATGCCTCCGCGGTGAAGAAGCTGAAGTCGGCCGGATTCAGCCGCTTCAAGGAGGTTTTGTCGCCGTCACCGCCGGAGATGAAGGACAAAGTCCTGGCGACCAATCCGCCGGCCAATCAGACATCGGCGATCACCAACGAGATCGCCGTGGTCGTCGGCTCGGGTCCCTCGACCAAGCAGGTTCCCGACGTTGTGGGACAGAACGCCGACCTCGCGCAGAAGAACCTCACGGTCTACGGGTTCAGCAAATTCAGCCAGGCCGCCGTCGACAGCCCTCGCCCGGCCGGCGACGTAATCGGGACCAATCCGCCTGCGGGAGCGACTGTTCCGGTCGATACGATCATCGAGATCCAGGTCTCCAAGGGCAACCAGTTCATCATGCCGGACTTATCGGGGCTGTTCTGGGCTGACGCCTACCCGCAGCTGCAATCGCTGGGTTGGACCGGCGTCCTGGTCAAGGGAGCCGACGTCGACGCCGGTGGCGACAAGCACGCCCGGGTGGTGTTCCAGAGTCCGTCCGCGGGTCAGGGCGTGAACAAGGACGGGCCCATCACGCTGAAGTTCGGTCAGTAGCCGACGACGTCGATCTCGGCGGAGTGCCGCACCGTAGCCAAACTGCTCACGATCTCGTTTTCCAGCCGCCGCACCAACCCGTTGTCGAGCACCTGACCGCAGTAGGCCAGCCAGTTGGCCAGCATTCGATGACCACCTTCGGTGAGTATCGATTCCGGGTGGAACTGGACCCCGTGGATCGGCAGCTCGGTGTGCCGCACACCCATGATCACCCCACTGCCGGTGCGGGCGGTCACCTCCAGCTCGGCGGGCAGGGTTTCCGGCAGGATGGTCAGCGAGTGATACCGCGTCGCTGTGAAGGGATCCGGAAGCCCCTGCAGTACACCGGCATTCGTGTGAAAGACGCTGCTGGTTTTGCCGTGCAGCAACTCCGGAGCGCGATCAACGGTTGCGCCGAACGCGACGCCGATGGCCTGGTGTCCCAGGCACACACCCAGCAGCGGAGTCTTCGCGGCCGCGCAGGCGCGCACCAAGTCGATCGATGCGCCGGCGCGCTCCGGCGTGCCCGGACCCGGGCTGAGCAGGATCCCGTCGACTTCGGCGGCAATCGCAGCGTGGTCGGACAGCCAAGCGTCGTCGTTGCGGCAGACCTGTACCTCGACGCCCAGCTGCCCGAGGTACTGCACCAGGTTGAAGACGAAGCTGTCGTAGTTGTCGACGACCAAGATCCGCATCGTGCCAGGTTACCGTTGTGCGCGAAGGCGGGTCGGGTCAGTAGCTGACCGGGCCGGCCGGCTGGGCGAAGTGCATCCGCACGGGCTCGCTGTACCCGGTGATCCGGACATCCGGCGTGACTTGCTCGGTGTAGCCCAGGCCGAACCGCACCACGTACTGCTTGTAGAGGCTCACCAGGGGAGAGGCGGCCAGCGCGGCTTGCATGGCCGCGGCGTCACCGATCGCGGTGACCTTGTACGGCGGACTGTAGGTCCGGCCGTTGAGCAGCAGCGTGTTGCCAACGCAGCGCGGCGCCGAGGTGGCGATGATGCGCTGGTCCTGCATCTGAATCGCCTCGGCGCCGGCACTCCACAACGCGTTGAGCACAGCCTGGATGTCCTGCTGGTGCACGACGAGATCGTCCGGGGACGCGTCGCGCGGGAAGCGACCGTTGGCGTCGCGCTGCGCGTCGTCGAGCGTGACCACCAGCCCCGGGCCGTGCACCGGGTTCAGGCCGGCGTCGCCGGCGAGCTCGGCCGACCGTCGCAGCATCGCGGCCAGCGCCGAGTCCGACGACCGCCCATGCGTCGAGTCGATGCTGTTGGACAGTCGATCCCGGTCGGCGTTCAACCGGTCGACCTCGAACTGCTCCCGACGGACCAAGTCCACCAGCCGAGGCGCGTCACTGCGCCGGATCTCGCCGCCCCGGGACACCCCGTGCGTTGCGCCGAGCAGCAACCCCGCCAGCAGGCAGACCAGCGGAACGCCGACCCGCCACGACGACGGGCGCGACTCCTGCGCACGTGGGGTCGCCGCACGGGCTCGAAACAGCCGGACGATCCGGTCGGCCATCGCCCCTCCGTTCGGTGCTGGTTTGGTGCGTTAGGCTCGTCCTGACACACTGCAGCACACTGCCCTGAATACCGTATCGCCGAGGCATCCCGAGGTAGCAATGCCCAAGTCCAAGGTTCGCAAGAAGACCGACTTCACCGTCAGCGCGGTCAGCCGTACGCCGGTCAAAGTGAAGGCCGGCCCGTCCAGCGTGTGGTTTGTTGTCTTGTTCTGCGGCTTGATGCTGATCGGCCTGGTCTGGCTGATGGTGTTCCAGCTGGCCGCCACTGGCCCCGACGCGCCCTCGATGCTCAGCTGGATGGCCGACCTCGGCCCGTGGAACTACGCCGTCGCGTTTGCTTTCATGATCACCGGTCTGTTGCTCACAATGCGGTGGCGGTAACCGTTGACGCGACCGTAATGAATTCATTTTCGGTCTGCGCGCTTACTGGGCCGGCAACCTCCGACTTGTTAGATCACACGCGTGTGATTCATCCCCATTGTTGATAGCGCTTGTGGATAACTCCATCGGCAGTGGTAGGCCCGCCTAGGAGCAGCGTGCAGCAAACGCAGTGGTCGCCGTCTTCAACCGGAATCGCAGCTTGCGGCATCGCGGGCATTGTGATGGCTATCGCCTGTGTGACTGTCGTCACAGACCCCCCGGGGCGGTTACTGCTCGGTATTTCCGCGGCCGGTCTGATCTTGTTTGCAAGCGCGTCGTGGCGCGCACGTCCAAAACTGGCAATCACGTCCGACGGTCTCCGCGTCCGCGGCTGGTTGCGGACGCAGCTTTTGCGGCGCGCCGAGATCAAGATCATCCGGATCACCGAATTCCGCCGAATCGGGCGCAAGATGCGGCTGCTCGAGATCGACGCGGAGGACGGCAGGCTGCTGATCTTCTCGCGTTGGGACCTCGGCGCCGATCCGTTGCAGGTGCTCGACGTGCTTACCGCGCACGGCTACGCCGGCCCCTGACGGGCGGCCGGGCAGCCGGTTCAGGAAATCGTGATCGACTCGATGACGACCGGTTCGGTTGGACGGTCGCCGGGGCCGGTGGCAGTCGTGGCGATGGCGTCGACCACATGCTGTGAGTCCGGTTCCACGACTTCGCCGAAGATGGTGTGCTTGCGATTCAGGTGCGGGGTCTGACCGACAGTGATGAAGAACTGCGAGCCGTTGGTACCCGGGCCCGCATTCGCCATGGCCAATAGGTAGGGCTTGTCGAACTGCAACTCGGGGTGGAATTCGTCGGCGAACTTGTAGCCCGGGCCGCCGCGGCCGGTACCGGTCGGGTCGCCGCCCTGGATCATGAAGCCGTTGATCACACGGTGGAAGACCGCGCCGTCGTAAAACGGGCCGGAGCTACCGCCCGAGGCGTTCTCGGTCGAGTACTCCTTAGTGCCTTGGGCCAGACCGACGAAGTTGGCGACGGTCTTGGGAGCGTGGTTTCCGAACAGCGCGATCTTGATGTCGCCGCGGTTGGTGTGCAGTGTGGCAGTGGCAGTCTGAATCGGGCTGGTAGTCACGGCATCACAGTCTGCCATCACGCTTACCCGGCTACGCCCACCGGGCTACCGTCTGGAAGTATCCGATTACGGTCTTGCGGAAGCGGCCGGGGAAGGCGAGCAATGAGCGCTAAGAACCACACCCGGCTGACGTCGCGGCAGCGGCTATCCCGCGGCCTTACCTACACCGCGGTCGGGCCGGTGGACGTTACCCGCGGCCTCGTCGGGCTGGGCGCGCACTCGGCGCAGGCCGGCGCCTCGAGTCTGCGCCGCCGTTACCGGGAGGGCCGCCTGGCCCGGGATTTGCAAACCGCCCAAGAGGCGCTCGCGCAAGAGTTCGCCGCGGCGCAGGAGGTCGTTAGCGGACTGCCGCAAGCGCTTCAGGAGGCGCGCCGATCCCGGCGGCGCGGCCCACGTCCATGGGTGCTCGCCGGAGCGGCCGCCGCAGTCCTTGCCGCCGGCGCCGCAGCGTTCTCGATTGTCCGCCGCTCGACGCGCAAGGAGCCGTCGCCACGGCCGCCCAGCGTCGACGTGCAGCCCCGTCCGTAGCCGCGCGCGATCCTGTCA
>NZ_JBATXN010000313.1:0-2431 GCF_049673265.1 Mycobacterium sp.
CTGGCGGTGTACATGCAGATCCAGTCAACTGGGAGGCCATCGCGCAGTGTGAATCCGGCGGTAACTGGGCGGCCGACACCGGCAACGGTGCCTATGGCGGCCTGCAGATCACCTTGCCCACATGGGAATCCAACAGTGGCAACGCGTGGTCTGCGTTACCTTCGACCGCCAGACCGCAGGAACAGGTTCTGGTGGGGCAGCGGATTATGGCCACCCAGGGGCCCAGAGCCTGGCCGAGATGCTCGTCCTGCAGTCAGGATGAAGCCCCGATGGGTTCTCTCACGCATCTCCTGACATCAATGTGGAGTCAGGCTGGCGGGTGCCCAGGGTCGTCGCGTGCTCTCGAGGAGGGAGCGGGGTAAACGCCGCCGCGCACCACCCGAGAACGGGGCTTTATCGGCTCGCTGTGTGATGATGTGTTGGCATGACACCGAATCCGCGCCGGGTTGACCTGCCCGATGTGCAGCTGAGCTCCGGCGGACCGTTCGGAATCTATGTGCACGTGCCGTTCTGCGTCACCCGATGCGGCTACTGCGATTTCAACACCTATACGCCCGCCGAATTGGGCGGGGTCAATCCCGACGCCTGGCTGCTGAAGCTGCGATCGGAACTCGAACTTGCCGGCGCGCGGCTGGACGCCCCGGCAGTGCACACGGTGTTCGTCGGGGGCGGGACGCCGTCGCTATTAGGCGACGCGCGCTTGGCCACGGTGCTGGAATCGGTGCGCGACAATTTCGAGCTCGCACCCGATGCCGAGGTCACCACCGAAGCCAACCCGGAATCGACGTGGCCGGAGATGTTCGCCGGGCTGCGCTCGGCCGGCTACACCCGGATATCGCTGGGCATGCAGTCGGTGGCGCCGCGGGTGCTGGCCACCCTCGACCGGGTGCACTCGCCGGGTCGCGCGGTGACCGCAGCGGGTGAGGCAATGGCGGCGGGCTTTGAACACGTCAGCCTCGACCTGATCTACGGCACCCCGGGGGAGTCCGACGACGATCTGCTGCGCTCAGTGGATGCGGCGATCGGTGCCGGTGTCGATCACGTCTCCTCGTACGCACTGGTGGTTGAGGAGGGCACCGCGTTGGCGCGACGCGTCCGTCGCGGCGAGATCGAGGCTCCCGATGACGACGTGCTGGCACATCGTTACGAGCTGGTCGACGAGCAGCTGTCGGCGGCCGGGTTCGGCTGGTATGAGGTCTCGAACTGGAGCCGTCCGGGCGGGCAGTGCCGACACAACCTCGGCTACTGGGACGGCGGGCAGTGGTGGGGCGCAGGTCCGGGTGCGCACAGTTACGTGGGTGCAACACGTTGGTGGAATGTCAAGCACCCCAACGCTTATGCACAGATCATCGATGCCTCGGCGTTGCCGGTCGCCGGTTTCGAGCAACTGACCGCTCAGCAGCGCCACACCGAGGAAGTGCTGCTGAGGATCCGACTGCGCCAAGGCCTGGCACTGGACCTGCTTGACGACGCCGAGCGCGAGCGCGCCGCCATCGCCGTCGAGGACGAATTGCTGATGCCCGACGGCGACTGCCTGGTGCTCACCGACAAGGGGCGGCTGCTGGCCGACGGTGTTGTCCGGATGCTGTTGGGTTAGGCCGCATGCCGGGCGAGCGCCACGCCAATGCGGACTTCGAGGTCGCTGATGTGGATCGTCGGGGCGCGCGGTGGTGCTCCCGATCGGTATTGCGCGCCGGTTGGAGTGGTGAATGTTGCTGTGTGTCTGCACGTTTTGTCGATGTTTGGTTCGACTTTCCAGCCGGCGGTTTCTTTGACGTAATTGCATCGCTCGCATTGCCCCAGCCCGTTGGCGGCACTCGTCGAGCCGCCGCGGGCCCATGGTCGGGCATGGTCGCGATGGCGGATCGGTGCGTCGCAGTAGGGCGTGCGGCAGCGCTGATCTCGTAGCCCGATGAAGGCGGCCAGACCGCCGGGAAACAACCGGGCTCGCGACTCCATGGCCACCAGCGCCCCTGAGCTCGGATGGGCATAAAGCCGGCGCAGCGTGGCCCGCGATCGGGCATCGCTGACAGCGTCCGAGACCAATCCGCGCGCGACTTCCGCGGGAATTGGCCCATAGCCACTGATCTCTGCCGGGGTGTTATCGCCGCCTAGCAGGGTGTGATCCGTGAGGACCAAATTGACCGCGATCGGTGTCGGCGTCGCGGCACTGCGACCGGCGACCCGTTCGACGAGCGTGTCGGCCATGACCTGGCCCCGCGAACGCCCGTCGGCGCAGATATCGGCCGCCCGCCGCAGCGCGGCATACACGGACACGCCCTGCGCCACCGGCAACAGTGCGGTCAGATACGTCATGGTGTCGGGTGCAGGGCGAATGGTTACCGTGCGTTCGGTTTCGGCTTTGGCGGCCCGGTCGCCCACGGAGTGGGGATCGAGTCGATAAGCGATCTTCTTGCCCGCCGCCGCGATT
>NZ_JBATXN010000314.1:0-4034 GCF_049673265.1 Mycobacterium sp.
GTGGCACCCAGCAGCACCACGTCGTGCTCGCCCGCCAGAAGTCGGCGCTCCAACTCGTTGATGGCCGCGGGCTGGTCACCGGCTGGCGCGTGCGGGCTGACCACCTCGAAATGCCCACCGGCACGCACCATGTCCTCGACAGGGCGGTATTCGGAGTGCGCGACGATCGGATGCTCGGTAGCGAAAGCCATGTTCTCAGGGTAGAACCACACACCGACAGCTGAGCTTCCCTGCACACCCGGGGCCTATCCTTGCGTCATCCATCCGCCCAAGCATGAGACGTTCGACCTCGACGCCCGCACCAATACCGATCCGAAAGGCATCGTGCGGGCGGTCGATGAGTACATCGTCCGGCCCTGGGGCCTTTACCTGGCCCGCCCGACGCCTGGCCGAGCGCAGTTCCACTATCTGGAGTCCTGGTTGTTGCCGGAGCTGGGTCTGCGGGCCACGGTTTTCCATTTCAACCCCGGCCACGAACGCGACCACGACTTTTACGTCGACGTCGGGGAATACACGCCCGGTCCGGTCGTGTGGCGTTCCGAGGATCATTACCTCGATCTCGAGGTGCGCACCGGCCGCGGCGCCGATTTAGCCGACGTCGATGAGTTGTTAGAGGCCGTGCGGTACGGCTTGCTGAGCCCCGAGGTCGGCGAGCAGGCGGTGCGGCGGGCGGTCGCCGCCGTCGACGGGCTGTCCCGACACGATTACGACCTGCAACGTTGGCTCGCCGCTGACGGCATGGACCTCACCTGGCGTTAGCTACCGGTCCCGGTCTCGAGCAGCGTGTCGAATAGTGCCCGGTAGTGCACGTCGAGGTCGTCTCGTTTGGATTCTCGCGTCGCCAGTTCCCGTCGCTGCGTTTTCCTGTGACTGCTGAATACGGTCATGGCGGCGATGGCCACCGCGACCAGCACGACGACGGCGAACGCGATTCCGATCCATACCCAAACGACCATCACGGGCTCCTTTCATACATACGTCAAATAACCCGACCGACGCCCCCGCAAACGTCACTTTGTGGGGTGCGGGCGCGAGCGCGTCGTACGGCGCCGTGCGGTGATCACAGGCATCATCCAGTTTCTGGATCGGGTCGGGGCGGGTACTTGCCAAGGCATGAGTTTGAGCGAGTACCGACGCAAGCGGCGGTCGGGCCGCAGCCAGGAGCAACGCGGACGACAACAACGGCGCCGCGGAGCCGGCCGCTCCGGCAAGTCCGACCCTGGGCCACGTTTCGTCATCCACCACCACGCGGCGCGCAGCGACCACTACGACTTTCGCCTTGAGATCGACGGCGTGCTGGTGTCCTGGGCGATCCCCAAGGGGCCCTCGACAAACCCGGAGGACCGGCGAATGGCACGCCGCACCGAAGACAACCACCCGTTGGAATACGCAGAGTTCGAGGGAGTGATTCCCGACGGCGAGCACGGTGCCGGCAGCGTGATTGTCTGGGACCACGGCACCTACGCCAACCGGACCGAGCATGAAATGACCAGATGCCTGGGTCGCGGTCACCTTGCGTTTTATCTACATGGCGAAAAGCTGCACGGCGGTTATGCACTGACCCGGATTCGGGAGGGCAAGGACGAAACCTGGCTGCTGCTGAAGCGCCGAGACGAAGAGGCCTCTGACAACTCCGCCGAGCACAATCCGGTCCGAACCCAGCCGGAGTCGGTGCTGTCCGGCCGCACGCTCGACGAGCTGTCGTGACCGACCTCGCCGGCCTGCCCGACTCGCTTCGCCCGGCATTGCGGGACGAGCGGGTGCCGGACTGGCGAGCCCCCACCCTGGCCACACTGACCGAAAAGCGGTTCACCGACCCCGGCTGGATCTTCGAGCGCAAGTTCGACGGGATGCGCTGTCTGGGGTTTCGCGACGGTGACCGTGTGCGGCTGCTATCGCGAAACCGCCAGTCGCTCAACGGAACTTACCCAGAACTGGTCGACGCGCTCGCTGCACAACGCGCTTCCCGATTCGTGGTGGACGGCGAGGTTGTGGCGTTCGACGGGCGACGCACCAGCTTCGCCCGGCTGCAGGGCCGTCTGGGCATCACCAACCCGGAGGCGGCACGGGCATCACCCATCCGTGTTTACTACTACCTGTTCGACCTGCTGCACCTGGATGGTAAATCCACCGTCGGCATTCCGTTGTCCTGGCGCAAGCGCTTGCTACGCAACGCTATTCAATTCAGCGATCCGCTGCGCAACACCCCGCACCGCGTCGAAGATGGCATCGCCGCCTATCGGGCAGCATGCCAGCGCGGCGACGAAGGGGTGATTGCCAAACTCGCGGATGCGACGTATGACGGCGGCCGTTCGCCGAACTGGCTGAAATTCAAATGCGTCCGCGATCAGGAGTTCGTCGTCGGCGGCTACACCGCTCCCAAAGGCAGCCGGATCGGATTGGGTGCGCTGCTGCTCGGCTACCACGACGGCCGCGACCTGGTTTATGCCGGAAAGGTGGGTACCGGCTTTGACCAAGCCGCTCTGCGTAGCCTGCACAAGCGGCTGTCGGCCATCGAACGAGAAGCGCCGCCGTTCACCCGCGGCTTGAAGCATGAAGCCGGCGCCCGGTGGGTGGATCCAGAGTTGGTCGCCCAGATCGGTTTCACCGAGTGGACACGTGACGGCAAGCTGCGCCATCCCCGCTACCAAGGTCTGCGTACCGACAAGAACGCGGACGAAGTCGTGAGGGAGACCCGCTGATGCGTCACACCGAAGGGCCGACATGACCCGACACTCCCGCTCGCTCGACGACCCGATAAAGCGGGTGGCGAAACTTCGTGCCTGAACTGCCCGACGTGGAAGGGTTTCGGCGTGAGCTCGCAGGCCCGCTACCCGGCCGCCAAATTCGTCAGGTAAAGGTGCACGATCCCGGCATCCTGCGAAACACCAACCCCCAAACGCTCGGGCAACGACTGGCAGGGCACCGATTCGGCACACCACGTCGACTTGGTAAATGGCTGATCCTGCCGACCGACGGCCCCACGATGCTGGTACACAGCGGGATGACCGGCCATCCGTACTATGCCACCAGCGGCACTGCGGCGGAAAAGTGTGAACGGCTGGTGGTTTCGCTGGACCGCGGCGAACTGCGTTACGCCGATCTCCGTAAGCTGCGCGGCGTTTGGCTGACCGACAGTGACGGCATCGCTGAAGTGACGGGCCCCCAGGGCCCTGATGCATTAGGGCTCGGCTTGCGGTGCTTCCGTGAACTGCTGTCGGGTAGGCGCGGTCGACTGAAGCCGACGCTCATGGATCAGTCGGTCATCGCGGGGCTAGGCAATTTGCTTACCGACGAAATCTGCTGGCGCGCAATGGTTAATCCATCCCGATTGGTTGCCGATATGGATGCCGACGAGGTCAAGCGGCTGCATGCCGCGATGACCGCAGTGCTGCGCACAGCGGTGCGACACGGCCGGGTGCCCGGTCTGGCCCGCTGGCTGACCGGTGCGCGCGATCAGCCCGATCCGAGCTGCCCGCGCTGCGGCGCGCGACTTGCGCATGGTCGACTCGGCGGCAGAACATCGCTGTGGTGCCCACGCTGCCAATACACGTAGCGGTTGCCGGCAACGAAGTGCGGCCCCGAATCGAACCGCTTAATCTGGCTCCCGGCAGCCAAGCCACCTTCGTCACCAACAACAACCAAACCAACACCGCCCACTTGAGCTCGATGCCCGGCACTGCATTCGAGGCTGACACGGTGCTGGCGGACCCCAAGCAAGCCGGGATGCAAGTGTCGGTCCGGTGGCCTTATGCGGGGAAGGTGCACTGCGAGATCGACGTGGACAACAACGTCGCCATCCAAGTCGATCAGTTCGTCCAGCCGACGCCAGGTAGCACCGATCCGATGAACGGCGTACTCCCCTGCGGCGCCCCGCTGCCCAATCTCTAGGGCAATGACGCTCTAGGGCCGCCAACCCGATCGGTCGGCCCAGTCCCACGCCCGGCCGTATGCCTCGGAGAACCACGGCTCCTTGACCGCCAGATACCGTTCGATGTCTCCGTCCGGGGATGCTGCCTGCTCCGCACTGCGTT
>NZ_JBATXN010000315.1:0-2203 GCF_049673265.1 Mycobacterium sp.
GACCCGCTGCGCCCGGCTGCGCCGCGCTAGCGATCGCCACGGGGTTTTGTGGCGACCCGCTAGCTCCGGCTGCGGACCAGCTCCAACACGTCCGGGCCGAACTGCTCCAGCTTGCGGGCGCCGATACCCGGGATCGCGACCAACGCGGCGTCGTCAGCGGGCAGGAGTTCGGCGATCGCGATCAGCGTGTTGTCGGTGAACACGACGTAGGCGGGCACCTTCATCTCCTTGGCGGTGCGCAGCCGCCAATCCTTGAGCTGTAACAACAGCTCGTCGTCGATGTCGGCCGCACACGTCTCACAGCGACGGAGCATGATCGCTGTCGGCGTGGTGAGCTGGTTGTTGCAAATGCGACAGCGTGACGCGGTGCCGCGATTACGACGTGGCCGACTGGGCCCGGCGTCGGACTGGGTCTGCGGGGCGAGGCCGTTGAGGAACCGGGACGGCTTGCGCGTCTGCCGCCCACCCGGGTTCCGGGACAACGACCAGCTGAGCGCCAAATGCATTCGGGCCCTAGTGATTCCGACGTAGAGCAGTCGACGCTCTTCTTCGACGGCTTCGCTCTCGGCGCCGTGCGCCAACGCGTGCGAGATCGGCAGCGTGCCATCGGTCAAGCCGACGAGGAACACCGCATCCCACTCCAGCCCCTTGGCGGCGTGCAGCGAGGCCAGCGTGACACCCTGCACCACCGGCGGGTGGCGTGCGTCGGCGCGGGTCCGCAGCTCGGCCAGCAGATCGGGCAGATCCAGTTGCGGGCGGTGCGCCACCTCTTCATCGACCAGCTCGGCCAACCCGGACAGCGCCTCCCACCGATCCCGGGCCCGGGTTCCGGCCGGCGGTTCATCCGTCAAACCCAGTGGTTCGAGTAGTCCGCGCACGATGTCGGGCAGCGGCCCGTCGCTTTCGGCGCCGCGGTTGGCCGCCCGCTGTAAGACCAGTAGGGCCTGGCGGATCTCTTGACGGCTGAAAAAGCCCTCACCGCCGCGGACCTGATAGGCAATGCCGGCTTCGGTCAACGCCTCTTCGTAGACCTCGGATTGCGCGTTGATCCGGTACAGCACCGCGATCTCGGCGGGCGGCGTGCCGGCCTCGACGAGCCGTGAGATCGACGCTGCCACCGCGGCGGCTTCGGCGACTTCGTCGGTATTTTCACGAAACGTCGGCGCCGGTCCCGGATCACGCTGACCGACCAGGTGCAGCTTGCTGCCGGCCACCCGGCCGCGGGCGGCGGCGATCACCCGGTTGGCCAGCGACACCACCTGCGGCGTCGACCGGTAGTCGCGTTCCAGGCGCACCACCGTCGCCTCCGGAAACCGCCGCGAGAAGTCCAGCAGATAACGCGGTGAGGCCCCGGTGAATGAGTAGATAGTTTGGTTGGCGTCGCCGACGACGGTCAGGTCGTCGCGATCCCCGAGCCACGCCGAGAGGACCCGCTGCTGCAGCGGCGTCACGTCCTGGTATTCGTCCACCACGAAACAGCGATACCGGTCCCGGAACTCGTCGGCGATCGCGGCGTCGTCCTCGATCGCGGCCGCGGTGTGCAGCAACAGGTCGTCGAAGTCGAGCAGCGCTACATCGTCGCCGCGGGATTTCAGCGACTCGTAGGCCGCGTACACAGCCGCGACCTTGGCGGCGTCTAGTGGAATGTCGCGGGCGGTGTTAGCCACCGCATCCGGATACTGCTCGGGGGAAATCAGCGACGCCTTGGCCCACTCGATTTCGCCGGCCACATCGCGCACGTCGTCGGTGCTCAGCTGCAACCGGGCGCTGGTCGCGCCGCGGGCGACGACGGCGAACTTGCTCTCCAACAACTGCCAGCCGGTGTCACCGACGACTCGCGGCCAAAAATAACGCAGCTGCCGGTGTGCTGCCGCGTGAAATGTCAACGCCTGCACCGCGCCGACACCGGTTTGCGCCGCGGCCCCCAATGCCCGCAACCGGGACCGCATTTCGCCGGCGGCGCGTTGGGTGAATGTCACCGCCAACACCTGACCCGGGGCCACATGTCCGGTGGCGACGAGCTGGGCGATGCGGTGGGTGATCGTCCGGGTCTTACCGGTTCCCGCCCCGGCCAGCACGCAGACCGGTCCGCGGGGAGCCAGCACGGCCTCGCGCTGCTCGTCATCGAGGTCGGCAATCAAAGGGACCAAGGGGTCAGTGATCACCGGCATGGCGTCCATCTTGGCAGTGGTCGCCGACAAAC
>NZ_JBATXN010000316.1:0-7490 GCF_049673265.1 Mycobacterium sp.
GGGCAGGCCAACTATGCGGCGGCGAACTCGTTCCTCGATGGGTTGGCGGTGCATCGGCGTGCTCATGGTTTGCCGGCGATCTCGCTGGGCTGGGGTCTGTGGGACCAAGCCAGCGACATGACCGGCGCACTGGTGTCTGTCGATTTCGCCCGATTCGCCCGGGACGGCATCGTGGCCATGTCCGCAGGTGAGGCGCTGCAGTTGCTGGACACCGCGATGGTGGTCGACGAGCCGTTCCTGCTGTCCGCCCGCATCGACACGACCGCGCTACGCGCCAAGTACGACGCGGGCACCTTGCCGCCGATGTTTGTCGACCTGATCAATGCGCGCGCGAGGCGTCAGGTCGACGATTCGCTGGCAGCTGCCAAGTCGAAGTCCGCGCTGCTGCAAAGGCTGGAGGGGCTGCCCGAGGATGAGCAGCATGCGGTTCTGCTTGATTTGGTGCGGTCACACATCGCCACCGTGCTGGGCAATACGACACCAGAGGCCATCGACGCCGATAAGGCGTTCCAGGAGCTGGGCTTTGACTCGCTGACCGCGGTCGAGATGCGCAACCGGCTCAAAGCTGCCACCGGGCTGGCGCTCTCACCGACTCTCATCTTCGACTACCCGAACTCCGCAGCGCTGGCCGGATACTTCCGCCAAGAGCTCGTCGGCGACTCGACCGCGTCGGCGCCGCACGTCGCACCCGGCGAGGCGGAAATCCAGCGCGTGGTCGCGGCTATTCCGGTCAAACGCCTCCGCCAGGCCGGGGTATTGGACCTGCTGCTCAGCTTGGCGAACGAAGCCGATGGAGCCGACGGAGCAGAGACCAGGGAACAAGACATCGCGGCAATGGATCTCGATGATCTGGTCAACGCTGCATTCCTCGATGACGACGACTAGCCAGATGAGGTTTGAGGTTAGCCCGTGAGGATCGCCGTCACCGGTGCGAGCGGAGTGATCGGTCGCGGCGTTGCCGCTCGTCTGCTCAGCCGGGGTCACGACGTGATCGGCCTCGCCCGTCATAGGCCCGAAAGCTGGCCGAGCTCAGCGGCCTTCGTCGCAAGCGATATTCGCGATATGGCCGGGGTGCGGCGTGCGGTAGCCGGCACCGATGTCGTCGTGCACTGTGCCTGGGCGGTCGACCCGGCCGCTGCTTCCTCGGTTAGTCGCGAGATAAACATCGGCGGAACCACCAACGTGCTTGAGGCGATGACCCAAAGCGGTACTCGCCGCGTTGTGTTTGCCTCGTCGGCGCACGTCTACGGGGTCGACCACGGCCGCACACCGCTGTCCGAAGCCGACCCTCTGAAGCCGGCATCGGCAGAAGGGCGCGACAAGGCTGGTGTCGAACAGATGCTGGCTGCGGCCAGTGCGGAATGGGTGGCGATCCGCTCGGCGGCCATTCTCGGCAGAGGCGTCGACAACTGGGTGCGCCGAGTGTTGGCGTCCCCGCTCTTTTCTAAGATCGACGCCGATCGCAGGTTGCAGGTGGTGCACAGCGACGATGTGCAGCGGGTTTTCGTCCGAGCCGTCGTCGATGCCGGCATCGATAGTGGGCCGGTGAACCTTGCGGCGCACGGGGAGTCGACGCTGCGACACATCGCCAATGTGCTGGGGCGGCCGGTGGTACGGGCTGGTGGGCGGCTGCTCAGTTCACCCGAACTGGATCGCCTGCTGAGCGCGCCGTCGATGGATACTGCACTGCTGCATGACAAATGGAACTTCACTCCGGTCTGGACCGCCGAAGAATGCGTCCAGGACCTCGCGTTGGCGGTGCGCGGTCGAATCAGCGTTGGCAAGCGGGTGATGTCGCTGCCGTGGCGGATGACTCATGCCCAAGACATCCCGTCGGTGGATGTGCCAGCCGCCGATGGAGTTGCCCCGGTGCTGGCCGGACCGGACGGCGCCAACGGCGAGTTTGACACACCGATCGACCCGCGCTTCCCGACTTATCTCGCCACCAATTTGTCCGAGGCGCTGCCCGGGCCGTTCTCACCGTCGTCGGCGTCGGTGACCGTGCACGGATTGCGCGCGGCCGGCGCAGTCATCGCAGCACGACTGCGCCCCGGCGGGCTGATCCAACGCGAAATGGCTACGCGCACCGTCGGCGTGTTCGCCCATCGGCTGTATGGAGCAATCACCACCGCGCATTTCATGGCCGAGACAGTTCCATTCGTCAAACCCGCGACGGTGATTCGGCAGAGCCAATTCTTCGGCCCGAGCGCGGCCAGCATGCCGATCTACGGCGAGCAGCCCCTGCCACGCGAATCCGGCCCGGCCATGCGAGCCCTGAGTACCATTCGCAATCTCGGGGTATTCGCGGCCAACCTGGCAGGCCTGACGACCGGCGCTGCGCGCGATACCCGCGACTTCATCGACGACATTGAGCACTTGGAAAACGATGTTGCTGAGGATCTTTCACAGCTCAGCGACGACCGGCTGCAAAGCCTGATCCTGTTGGCGCGCGACCATGTCATACACGGGTGGGTGCTCGCGTCAGGGTCATTCATGTCCTTCGCCGCGCTTAGCGTGGTGCTGCGCGGCCTCAGCGGCCGTGACACGGTGCTTTCGGTCGGCCAGGAGGTGGCCAGCGCACAGCCGCTGAGCGCGGTGTACCGACTCGCGCACGCGGCGCAACGCGACGCAGGCGTGATCCGCATTTTGGCCCGCCCCGGTGACCACCTCGACGAGCTGGCCACCCAGGCCCCGGATTTTCATGCCGCAGTGCTTGCCGAGCTGAAAGTCATCGGGCACCGCGGCCCCGCCGAGGTCGAGATGCGGTCCACCAGCTACGCCGACGACCCAGAGCTGCTGATCCGGATGGTCGGCAAATCGCTGAACATCCCCACTCGGCCGGAGATCCACCGTCCGGTAATCCCGTTGCAGGCCCGGCCGGTGGCGCGACTTGCCGCTACGCAGCTTCGCGACCGCGAAGTCCGGCGCGACAGAATGGTCCGGGCAATCTGGTTGCTGCGCAAGCTACTCCGTGAGCTGGGACGCAGACTAGTCGACGAGGGTGTTCTCGATACCCCCGACGACGTGTTTTATCTGCTGGTCGACGAGCTTGATGCGCTGCCTGCCGACGCTTCGAGACTTGTCGCGCGCCGCCGCTCAGAACAACGCAGGCTGGGCGGCGTAGCACCCCCCGCGGTATTCAGTGGCAGCTGGCAAGCCGCTGCCTCACTGGCAACCGTCGTTGAACCCGGGGAGACCCTGACCGGCGTCGGCGTCTGCGGTGGACGAGTCCGCGGCCGGGTGCGAATCGTCCAGCCAGACTCCATCGACGACCTGGAACCCGGAGAGATCCTGGTCGCCGAGGTCACCGACGTCGGCTACACCGCAGCATTTTCCTACGCGGCCGCGGTGGTGACCGAGCTCGGTGGACCGATGTCGCATGCCGCGGTGGTAGCACGCGAATTCAACATCCCGTGTGTGGTGGACGTCGCCGACGCCACGCGGCGTCTCCCGCCCGGAGCGCTTGTCGAGGTCGACGGTGGTAGCGGCGAGATCCACGTACTAGACGCGTGACCCATGCGGGTTCGCTACCGTCAGGTCATGCACGAACACACCGTCCGCGTCACTACGGCTGCCGGCACCGTCGAAGGTTTTACCCGCGACGGCGTGCACCGCTGGCGGTCCATCCCGTACGCCCGGCCGCCAGTGGGTGCGCTGCGCTTTCGGGCGCCCCAGCCGGCCCAGCCGTGGCGAGGCGTGCGGTACTGCCACGGCTTCACCAAGTGCGCGCCGCAGGAGCGGCGCTACACGATCGTCGGCGTCGGCAAATACCAACCGATGGGGGAGGACTGCCTCACCCTTAACGTCGTCTCACCGGAGGCGCCGGAGAGCGAATCACTACCGGTGATGGTCTTCGTGCATGGCGGCGGATACATCATGGGTAGCTCAGCCACCCCGATATACGACGGCGTGGGCCTGGCCCGCCGTGGGTGTGTCTATGTATCGGTCAACTACCGGCTTGGCGCGCTGGGCTGCCTGGATCTGTCGTCGCTGTCGACGGCCGATATCGGCCTGGAGAGCAACCTGTTCTTGCGCGACCTGGTGCTGGCGTTGCGCTGGGTCCAGCAGAATATTGCGGCGTTCGGTGGCGATCCGGGCAAAGTCACGGTGTTCGGCGAAAGTGCCGGCGCACACGCCGTCGCTACGCTGCTGGCGGTGCCGGAGGCCGAAGGCCTGTTCGCCCAGGTTATTTCGGAGAGTCCGGCGACCGGCATGGTGCGCTCGCGTGAAATGGCCACCGAGTTCGCGGGACGATTCGCGACTATCATGGGTGTCCGCAAGCAGGACGCCGCCCATGCCTTGAGGCAGGCTTCTCCCGCCGAATTGGTGACGGCACAAAATCGCCTGATCGACGAGGGCGTGCGAGACATGGTGGGAGCCTTTCCGATTGGTCCGGTCTCCGGTGACGACGTTCTGCCGTTGGACCCCGTCGAGGCGATGCGGCGCGGCGCTGCGCATCGGGTGCCGCTGATCGTGGGTACCAACGCCGAAGAAGGACGCTTGTTCACCCGCTTCCTGCCGCTGCTGCCGACGACCGAGCCGATGGTCGAAGCGCTGCTTGCTGAGGTGGAACCGGCTGCACGGCAGCGAATTACCGCTGCCTACCCCGATTACCCGGAGCGGTCCGCCTGCGTGCGGCTCGGTGGCGACTTCGCCTTCAGCTCGGCTGCTTGGGAGATCGCGGAAGCCCATGGCAAGCACGCGCCCGCTTATCTGTATCGATACGACTACGCACCCCGGATGCTGCGCTGGTCAGGGCTGGGTGCCACGCACGCCACCGAACTGCTCGCGGTCTTCGGCATCTACCGCACCAAGTTCGGGGCGATGCTGAGCGCGGCAGCTGACCGGCGATCTGCCTTGCGGGTTACCAACGAAGTGCAAAGGCGCTGGAGGTCATTCAGCCGTACCGGGGTGCCCGGTGCCGACTGGCCCGCCTACACCGACACCGAACGCGCGGTTATGGTGTTCGACCGCAAGTCGCATCTCGAATTCGATCCGCACCCCGAACGGCGGATGGCATGGGAAGGCTTTTCGCTGGCGCGATGAAAGCACATACCGACAACGTCGTCGAACGCCCAGAGGATCTCACCGCCGACTGGCTGGCCGCAGCGATCGGCGCCGGAACCATCGCCGAGTTCAGCGTCGATCGGATCGGCACCGGTCAGATGAGCGAGTGCTACCGGGTTCAGCTGACCTACGCCGACGAAAGGCCCGGCGGTGGCGGACCCGACTCCGTGGTGCTCAAAGTCGCGGCCACCGACCCGATAAGCCGGCAGACCGGTGCGAGCCTGGGTCTTTACGAACGTGAAGTGGGCTTCTACCGCGATATTGCTCCGCGCCTGCGCGGGCCGGTCGCGCCGTGCTATCACGCCGCGTTCGACGCGTCGGCGGGCAGCTTCGATGTGCTGCTCGGTGACGCAAATCCGGCCGTCGTGGGCGACGAAATCCGCGGTGCCACAATCGCACAGGCGCAGCTAGCGGTCACTGAGCTGGCCCGGTTGCAAGGTCCACTGCTCGGTGACACCACGCTCGCGGAGGCACCCTGGCTGCACCGTGACACGCCCCTCAACCAGGGGTTGATCACGGCCCTGTTCGCCGGCTTCGTCGATCGCTACGGCGATCAGATCGCCCCGCAGCATCGCCTGGTGTGCGAACGGCTGGTCGGCGGGTTCGACGCGTACCTGGCCGAGGAGGCCGCCGACGATCGCATGCATGGTCTGGTGCACGGTGACTATCGATTGGACAACATGCTGTTCGGCGCCGTCGGCGCCGACCGCCCGCTGACGGTGGTCGACTGGCAGACCGTCACGTGGGGTCCGGCGATGACCGATCTGGCGTATTTCATCGGTTGTGCGCTGTCGGAAGCGGAGCGGCGCACACATTACGACGCACTGCTGCAGGCCTATCACGCGGCGCTAGGGCCGGACGCGCCGATCAGCCTCGCCGATATCCGCGAGGGGGTACGCAGGCAGAGCTTTTTCGGCGTGATGATGGCGATTATCTCGTCGATGCTGGTGGAACGCACCGAACGCGGCGACGCGATGTTCATGACGATGCTGCAACGGCATTGCGAGCATGTGCTCGACGTTGGTGCCCTGGCGATACTGGCCGCACCAACGGCCGTCGAACCGCTGCGTCCATCAAGCGACGACGAGTCGGCCCATCTGGCGACCGACGAGCCGCTGTGGAGCGAGAGCTGGTATGCCGACTTCGCTGATACGGCAAGCGGACTCGGCGGGTGGGTGCGACTTGGCCTCATCCCCAACCAGCAGAGGGCATGGCTGCACGCCTTGCTGTGCGGTCCGGACCTGCCCACGGTCGCGGTCGTGGACTGCGAGCTTGCACTGCCCGCCGACCCGTGGGTGTTGCACACGGGCGCAGGCGATTTCACGCACTCCGTCGGCGATCCACTGCAGACCTATCACATTGGTCTGCATGGGCAGGGCCAGTCCTACCCTGACCCAGCCGCGCTGCTGCGGGGCGAACCGGGAGCGCCGGTCGAGGTCGCCATCGATCTGGTGTGGCATACCGATGGCACGCCCTACAAGTATCGGCTCACTACTCGCTACGAAATACCCTGCACCGTCACGGGAACCGTCATCGTCGATGGACATCACTACACCTTCGACGCGGTCCCTGGCCAGCGGGACCATTCGTGGGGGGTGCGGGACTGGTGGAGCATGGACTGGGTCTGGAGCGCACTGCACCTCGACGACGGGACACATATGCACGGTGTGGAGATCCGCATCCCGGGCGTTCCGCCGGTCGGTATCGGCTACGTCCAAGACCGCGGCGGCGCACTCACCGAGTTGCAAACCATCACCGCCCACCAAACATTCGACGCCGACGGATTACCGGCCACCGCAACGTTGGCGGTCGATCCCGGTGACATCACCGCGACCATTGACGTGCGCGGGCACGCACCTGTGCGGCTGGTTTCCCGCGACGGGCGGGTCAGCCAATTTCCCCGAATCTGGGCCGCTGTCAGCACCGCAGACGGCCGCAGCGGCGTCGGCTGGGTGGAGTGGAACCGCAATCCACGCTGAAAACCTATGTCCACCAAGCACACCCATCGTGGTCATGGGTGTCACGGGCGCGGGGAAATCGACGGTGGGCAAGGCATTGGCGCGGCGCCTCGGCGTGCCGTTCGCCGACGCAGACGCTTTTCACCCGCAAGCCAACATCGCCAAGATGGCCGCGGGCACACCGCTCACCGATGACGACCGCTACCCGTGGCTGGAAGCGGTCGGACAGTGGCTGGCCGACCATGAGGAGGGCGGCGTGATGAGCTGCTCGGCACTCAAACGGCGATATCGCGACAGGTTGCGCTCGCACTGCCCCCGCATCGAGTTCTTGCATTTGACCGGTTCACCGGACGTGATCGGTCGCCGACAAGCCGGTAGGCCGGGCCACTTCATGCCGTCGGCATTGGTGAAATCGCAGTTCGACATTTTGGAACCGCTGGCGTCCGACGAGCACGGGATAGCCCT
>NZ_JBATXN010000317.1:0-2443 GCF_049673265.1 Mycobacterium sp.
TGGGTAGGCGCCGCGGTCCCGGTCCGGAACCGGCCGTGGAAAAAACGAAAGTGCGCGCCGAGCGGGCCAAAGACGAGCCGGACGAGCCGGACGAGGCGAGTACCGCAACCGTCGCAGCCGCTGGCCCCGCGCGGGCCAACAAGCCGGCGCCGGGGGCGCGTCCGGCAGCGCAGGGCGGCGGTCGGCACGCGCGTCCGACCGGCAAGCGAAACAAGCGGTAGCCACGGTGGCTGCCCGACGTTGGCGTGTGGCCGCCAGCTGGCTGGCGGCCGTGCTGGTGACAGCCGCGGCGGGCAGCTTGACGGCGTGCTCCGGCAGTGCCGCCGGTCAGATCGACTACATCGTCGACGGCACGCTGGTCACCTATAACAGCAACACCGTCACCGGCGCCGCCTCAGCGGGTGCGCAAGCGTTCGCCCGCACGCTGACGGGATTCGGCTACCACGGACCCGACGGCCAAGTCGTCGCCGACCACGACTTCGGCGCGATATCGATGGTCGGTGGTTCACCGCTGGTGCTCGACTACCAAATCGCCGACAACGCCGTGTACTCCGACGGCAAGCCGGTCACCTGTGACGACCTGGTGCTGGCCTGGGCAGCCCAATCCGGGCGATTTCCCGGCTTCGACGCCGCCAGCCAGGCCGGCTACGTCGACATCGCCGGCATCGAATGCCAACCGGGACAGAAGAAAGCCCGCGTGTCGTTCGATCCCGACCGCAACGTCGTCGACTACAACCAGCTGTTCGCAGCGACCACGATGCTGCCGTCGCATGTCATTGCCGACGAACTCGGGATTGACGTGACCACCGCGCTGATGCGCAACGATCTGCCGGCGATCGGGCGCATCGCGCAACTGTGGAACACCACCTGGGACCTCAAACCCGGCATCGAGGCAGGCAGCATCGCCAAGCACTTCCCGTCGTCGGGGCCGTACAAGATCGAGTCGGTGTTGGACGGTGGCGCGGTGGTGCTGGTCGCGAACGACCGCTGGTGGGGCCCCAAGCCGATGACCAAGCGGATCACTGTGTGGCCGGAGAAAGTCGACATCCAAGATCGCGTCAACGACAAGAGCGCCGACGTCGTCGACGTCGCGGAGGGCTCGTCGGGAACGTTGGTCACCCCCGACACGTATCGCCGCACCGACTCCCCGTCGGACGGCATCGAGCAGCTGATCTTCGCGCCGCGCGGCCCGCTTTCGGACGTCGCCGCCCGTCGGGCGGTGGCCTCCTGTACACCGCGTGACGTGATCGCGCGCGATGCCCGGACGCCGATCGCCAACGCGCGGCTGCACCCCGCGGCCGAAGACGCCATCGGACGGGCGGAAAACGTTCCCGAGGCGGCCCAGTACCTGAAGTCGAACCCCGACGCTGCGCGCGCTGCGCTGGCCGGTAAGCCGCTGACCGTGCGGATCGGCTATCGGGCCCCCAACGCGCGACTGGCCGCGATCGTCGGCGCGATCGCCAAGGCTTGCGCGCCGGCCGGTATCACCGTCTCCGACGTCACCTCCGACACGACGGGCCCGCAGACGCTGCGCGATGGGAAAATCGACGTCTTGCTGGCCAGCACCGGCGGCGCGACCGGCAGCGGTTCCAGCGGATCGTCGGCGATCGACGCGTACGCCCTGCACACCGGCAACGGCAACAACCTGCCCGGATATACCAACGGCCAGATCGACGGCATCATCAGCGCGCTGGCGGTGTCGGCCGACCCCGCCGAACTGGTCCGGCTGCTGGCGCAGAGCGCACCGGTGCTGTGGGGCGACATGCCGACACTGCCGCTGTACCGCCAGCAGCGCACCTTGCTGGCGTCGAAGAAGATGTACGCCGTCAGCAACAACCCCAGCCGCTGGGGTGCCGGCTGGAATATGGATCGATGGGTCCTGGTGCGGTGACGCAGGTCGAGGAGGTCATCGCGTCGCTGACCCGGGAGGTATCCGACTTCCCTACGGCCGGAGTCGATTTCAAGGACTTAACCCCGTTGTTCGCCGACGGCCGGGCCTTGGCGGCGGTAATCGACGCGCTGGTCGAGGTGGCCTCCGGGGCCGACCTGATCGCCGGCATCGACGCGCGCGGATTCCTGATCGGCGGCGCGCTAGCGGTCCGGCTCGGCACGGGCGTGCTGGCCGTCCGCAAGGCCGGCAAGCTGCCGCCGCCGGTGCTCAGCGAGACCTACGACCTCGAGTACGGCAGTGCCACCCTGGAGATCCCCGCCGACGGCATCGAATTGGCCGGTCGCAGCGTTGTGATCGTGGACGACGTGCTGGCCACCGGGGGCTCGGTGGCCGCGGCGCACCGGTTACTCGAGCAGGCCGGTGCCCGGGTGACGATGGCCGCGGTGGTGTTGGAACTCGCGGCGCTCGGCGGTCGTGCGCTGGTGGCGCCGCTGCCAGTCCACAGCCTGCTCCACGTCTAGCCCAGATGATGCGGGCTGGCTGGCCGTGCTG
>NZ_JBATXN010000318.1:0-16637 GCF_049673265.1 Mycobacterium sp.
GCCAAGCGCATCAGTCCGGAAAGTAGGGGCGCGGCGCGGCGGGCCCGCTTGAACCCGGTCCGTTCGGAATGGGCGACGACGGCTTCGATGACCGCGGTGCGCGGGCGGTTGTCAGCACCTAAACGGATTGGCGTGGCGTGGGTTTCGACGACGCTGCCGGTTCCTTCACCGTCCACGATGCGCATCACGATGGTCCGTGCCTCCGGGCTGGTGAATTCCGCGACGGTGGGCACTCCGACGCGGCCGACGCGGAACGTCACCGCGATCAGGAATCGGTCCGCCTCCTCGGTCGGAGTAGTCAGCACCTCTAACCGGGTGAACGAGTAGGGGTGATACCACGCGCCGTGCCATGGATCTAACCGATTGGCGATGATGTCCTCGGGCTCGCACGCACCCACTAGGCGCGTGACAGCGTGCAGTGTGTCGCCGGCCGGCCGGACCGCAATCACCGGCTCATCGAGCGGCGTCTCGCCACCCACGGCGTCCAGCCGCACCCACGCCAGTACCCCGTCGTCGTGACTGGGCACTGGCGTCCAACCGAATTCGGGCGTGTTGCCGTCGAGGCACAGACCATGCCACCGGCAGATCAACGTGCCGTTATGCACAGCTGCGGTAGCGAGGTCGGCGCCGAGGTGCGGGCAACTGCGCGGGCCGACGCGTAGTCGGCCGCGGTGATCGCGCCAGGCGACCAGTTCGACGCCGGCAACCTGCGTGCCTAGCGGCCGGTCGGTCCGCACGTCGCGGCTCGCGGCGAAGACATACCAGTTGCCCGTCGGCCTGCGCTGTGATCGGTCCAGCGCCGCGCTGATGATGGAGGGCTGGGCATCGAGATAGGTCGGGCGCTGACCGGTCCACGCCAGCGGCGGGATAGCCTGCAGTGGCCAATCTTTCGGCCAGTGTCTGCGCATATATTCACCGATAGTCATCGCCCGGCGAGCCTTTCTCGTCCGGCAAGAAAGCGCAGCACCGCCGAGCGGCCTTGGGTGGGAACGCTAGACAGGGCATGACCGGCAAGCCCCCACTGCGCCAATATCTGGTTGGCAGCTGACCACCCGGTGGTGGCTGCACGCTCCATCAGTGCCACCGGTAGATCGATGCGGATTCCGTCGCCTGCCAGCAGCAGACCCGGCAACGGTGTGGTCACGGCGGGACGATGCGCATAGGTGCCGGGTGCGAAAAGCGGGCAGTCGCGGTGATGCAGGACCCTTTCGTAAAGCACTTGTGCGCTAGCGGTTTCCGGATATATCTCATGCAAGCGCTCGACCATATTTCTTTCGGGCGCTGCGGATTCCAGAGCATACGAATGCAATTCGACGACAGCGCCGTGGTATTGCCTTGCCCAACCGACGGCCTGCCGTTCGTAGCGATCGAGGATGCTGATATTGTCCAACGGTTCGTGGCCGGCGGTGCCCAGAAACGCGGGCCGATCGGCGGCGACCGGCCGGTCGAGCCACAACCGGTGCACCACGAACGGCGGCGCGGTGCGCAGCCGCGCTATCCGTGCCCGCCAGGATTGGTCGCCAAGGCCCGGCGATGCCGCGATAATCCGCTGTAGGCCGGTCACATCGGCGGCCAGCACGACGGCGTCGGCATCCAGATTCTCACATGCATCGGTCCGGACGCGAAACCTGTGCGTGTCGCCGGCGCCAATGCTTGCCACCGCGGTGCCTGTGTGGAAGCGCACCCCGAGCTCGGTCAAATACTGCCGCAGCGGATGCCACAGTGCGGTGTCGTAGTTGGCGTTGGCGACGTCGAAGAGCAGACCCTCGCTGGAGCCGAGGAAGTAGATGTGGAACATGGTGGCCAGCTCAGCGGCCGACAGCTGGCTCGGAATAGCGAAGAAGCTGCGCGAGAAGACCTCGAAAGCGAGATGGCGCGCCGCCTCGGGAAAATTGAGGCTCTTCAGAAAGGTATCGGCATCGATGTGATCGAGGCGGTGATAGACCTCGGGTAGCGACACCGCGGCCAGCGGCGCGGCGGCGCGTGTGTCAATCCTGGCCAGGTCGCGTAGCCGAAAGGTGGGGCTGCGCAACGCGAATGCCAGCGCGTTCCACGGCGGCGTGCGTGGCAAGCCCCGGAAGCTATCGCGTCTGCCGGCGCCGTCGATCAGCGGGTAATCGTCGACCGGCATGAGCATCGATAGCTGTGGGTCGACGCGACGCAGCAGCGACCGCAGGTTGTAGTACTGCCGGAAGAAAGCGTGGAAGCCGCGGTTCATGCCCACCTCGATCCCGCGGTATTGCTCCCGCCAGGCACCGACCCGCCCGCCCAGATAGTCCTCCCGTTCGATGATGTCGACGCTGATTCCGCGTTCGGCCAGGCCCGTCGCGGCGGCAAGGCCCGCGATTCCGGCGCCGACAACGACTACTCGCGGCCGAGACGACAGCGCTTCGGCGCTGGACAGGCCTCGTGGTGCCGGGTGCGTCTGGCGGCGACGGTCGGTCATCGCGGGGCGTCTCCGAGGAAGGTGTGCAGGATGTTGGTTTCCCATCCGGACATGGTTTCGCTGCGCACCGCGGCGAACCCCGCGTCGCGCAGCCGCCGTCGGAATTGCCGCACGCCGTCGAAAGTCAGCACGCTGCGCCACAAATGGCGGTAAAGCGTCGCGTCGCGGGTTTGCCGCCAGCCGGACGGAATGATGATGCCCCAACACACCGCATGCCAGATCCCGATCGCGGCCCGGGAATCGCGCACCGAATACTCGTGGACCGCCAACGGCGCGCCCGGCCGCAGCAGGTCGCGAAAAGCGCGCAGTTGAGCATCGGGGTCCGACAGGTTGCGGATCAGATAGGCGGCCAGAATCCCGTCGAACGGTCCGGTGACGCCATTGTCGGCGGCCTCCTCGATGGGGGAGTGCACGAACCGGACGGATGATGGCCATGCTTTGGCCTGTGCTTCGTCGAGCATTCCGCGTGACGCGTCGACGGCGATGATCTCGGCTTGCGGGGCGACGCTGAGCAGCGCAGCCGTCGACGCGCCGGTGCCACAGCCCGCGTCGAGCAGCCGCAGGCCCTGCCCGCGCCCGGGTAGCCGCATGCGGCGTGCCGAAAGTCGAAGGTGGGCATGGTATCCGGGGTTGGCGCCGACTAGCCGGTCGTAGGCACTCGCGCCGACGTCGAACGCGGCAGCCACGTCGCGGCGCGGCAGACCGGTGCTACCGACGCTCACGTTGTCGTTCCCACAGCAGCAGCACCGCGGTGACCAACGCGAAGCCGAACAGAAAATCTTCGACTGGGATGTCGAACGGAAACCGGATACCGAGGATCTGCCGATCGTTATACACGACGATCGGAGCGCTGAGCTTCGTCAGCCAGCCGTCTACCAGAATCTGAAACCCGATCACAATCAGCATCGATAACCAATAGGCCAGGCGACGAAACAGCCCGGTGCGCAACACCATCAACTCCAGCAGGCAGACGCCCGCTACCGCCAGCACAGCTGGTGCGGTGTAGCCCAGGCCGGTCATCGCCGGTTGAACCGTTCGAGGATGGTGCTTACCGCGTTATAGGTCAGCAGCCCACACACCGGAATGACGATGAAGAACAAGACCTCCTCGACCGGCGTCCGAACCGGAATATCAGCGCCGATGAGGTAGGCGCGGTCATACATCCAGACATGCGCGCCGATCGCGACTTCGTCCCAGATCAGAAACACCACTGCGACGGGCAACACCGCGCGCACTGTCCAGCGTAGTCGCCGGTAAACGCCGTCGCCGAATAGCTCCAAAGGCAAGGTGATTGCCAGGCAGGCCGCAAGCACGATCAGGTATTGCCAGTGATTCATCACGCCACACCGGATCGATCATTATCCGATTGGGCAGGATGCAGCAGCCGCACCCGCCATGACCGGAGCAGTCCGCTACCGGCGACGCGCAGTCGGCGTGCGTTCCCCACCGTGGCGCGCCGGGTGAACACGGCGTAGTCGGATTCTTCGATGCGATCGAGAATGTCCGAATACAGCGTCAGCGCGGTCGCCACGCAGGCGCGGGAACGCGGCGCCAGCAGCGTGATCCCGTCGGCGGCATACCGGTAGACCTGGCGGGCAACGTCGTGCTGATCGGCCAAAGCGTTGCGCACCCGGTGATCGGTGCTGCGGTGGCTGTGGCACCACATCAGAAGGTCGCGGTCGACGCCACAGGCGGCAAACTCGTCGGCGGGCAAATAAACCCGTTGTCGTGACAGGTCTTCGTCGATGTCTCGCAGAAAGTTGGTGAGTTGGAAGGCCCTGCCCAGCGCTGCGGCATACGGCGCGGCTTGCTCCGTCGGGCCGATCGTGCCCAAGATCGGGAGCAGCTGTAGGCCAATCGCTTCCGCAGAACCCTTCATGTACACGTTGAGCGCGGCGCGGTTGGGATAGTCGGTGATCGTCAGGTCCATTCGCATGGATGTCAGAAAGTCGTCGAACAGGTCATCGCTGATGCCGTAGCGGCGTGCGGTGTGGCTGACCGCCGCTAGGACGGGCTCGGTTGAGTGGTCGCCGTGCGCGAAGAACTCCTCGGACAGCTGCTGCAGCCGCGCCGCGCGGGTCGCGGTGTCCAGGGCCGGGTTGAAGTCGTCGAGGATGTCGTCGGCATAGCGGGCGAAGCCGTACAGCGCGTGCACTGGCGGACGTTGTTCGGGTGCAAGCAATCTGGTAGCCAAGAAGAACGTGCGGCCGTGGGCGGCGTTGATTTCGCGGCAGCGTTGATACGCGCTGCGTAACTCCGGACTTTCGATGCCCGCCGCATCCAACTCGCTGCGGATCATGACAGGCCGGCCTTTGTGTTGACGGCTTGCTTTGACTTCTCGACCATGCCGGTGATCCGGTCGGCGGCCAGGCGTCCGGAGATCAACGCGGTGGGCACGCCGACGCCGGGCACGGTCGACGATCCGGCCAGCACCGCATTGTCGATGCCGCGCACGGTGTTGGCCGGACGGAAAGGCCCGGTCTGTGCGAATGTGTGCGCTAGCGCAAAGGGGGTGCCGGCGATCATGCCCCGCCGGGCCCAGTCACCGGGGTTGACGACATGCAGCAGTTCGGCGCCGTCGCGTAGGCCCGGGGCCAGTCGCGTTGCGACGATGTCGACCAGCTGGTCGGTGTAGGCATCGCCGATCCGCGACCAGTCGACGACGCCGCGGGTGAGGTTCGGTGCCGGGGCCAGGACGTAGAACAGGTCGCGGTCGGCTGGGGCCAGGCTCGGGTCGCTGGCCGTCGGCCTGGTCACGAGCAACGACGGATCGCCCATCAGTCGGCCGTCGCGGATGATGTCGGTGAAGGTGTCTTCCCATGCCTCGCCGAAGACGATGTTGTGATGTGCCAGTGGATGATTCGCCGACGACGCGCGCGGCGCACCGATGTGAACGACGACCGCCGACGGCGCCGGCCGCAGCCTGCCGATGCGGCGCGGTTCGCGGCCCAGGAACTGGTAGGTCTGGGGGAGTTCAGTGGTCAACACCACCGCGTCGCAGGCAATGCGTTGACCCTGGTCGGTGTGGACCGCCGCGACACGACCCCCGGCGCGTTCCAGGCCGGTGACCGCGGCGCCGTACTGGAATTGCACTCCGGCATCCGTCGCGGCGGCCGCCAGCGCATCGGGCAACGCCCGTATCCCGCCGCGCGGAAAGAGCACACCCGAGACGGTGTCCATGTAGGCGATCACCGCGTACACCGCCAAGGCCTGCCGGGGCCCGACACCGGCATACAGCGACTGGAATGTGAACAGTCGTCGCAGCCGCGGGTCGCTGATGTGGCGCTTGACCATGGCATCCCAGTTGCGGAATCCACCGATCGCCGCCAGCCGCGCCAGCTGCGGATTCAGCAGGGACAACGGGGAATCGAAGTTCTTCGCGATGAACCCGTCGAATTCGGTGCGGTACAACCGGGTCAGCCAGTCGCGTAGCTGCCGGTAGCCCGCGGCCTGCCTGGCGTCGGCGAATCCCTCGATCGCGGTGGCCATCTGATCCGCATCGCTGTGGACGTCGATGCTGCTGCCGTCGGCGAACTGCGCGCGGTAGGCCGGATCTACTGCAAGCAAATCCAGTCTTTGCGAAGAGCTTTCACCAACGGCGGCGAATACCTCCTCGATGATGTCGGGCATCGTCAGCACCGTCGGTCCGGTGTCGAGCCGATAGCCATTGACGTCGAGCCGCCCGGCACGTCCACCGGGCCAACTTTCACGTTCGACCACCGTGACTTCGCGGCCACGACCGGTCAGATGCAAAGCCGCGGACAGGCCCGCGAAACCCGCCCCGATCACGACCACCCGATCGGTTGGGCCCGCCACGGTCCGTGTCATTCGGTCCGCTCCGTGCATACCGCGGCCATGTTGGTCAGCGCGGCATGCACCGACCCGTCCAGCCGAACCTCGTCGAGTGCCTCGCGCGCAGACGTGACGCGGTCGGTGATCAAATCTTCGATCCACTGCACGGCGCCGGTCGTGACGATCAGCGTCCGCCAACGGTCGATTGCGGTGTCGTCAAGTTCACCGTCGTCCATCAATTCGGTGAGCTGTCTGCGCGTGGGCGCGTCGGCCAGTTGGTGTGCGGCGATGACCACGCTGGTGGCCTTGTGCTCGATCAGATCACCACCGCTGGGCTTGCCGGTTACCGCCTCGGAGCCGAAGACGCCCAGCAAATCGTCACGCAGCTGGAACGCTTCGCCTATGGCGGTGCCATAGCGGCCCAGCCCCAGCAAGGTGCGATCGCTGCCGCCGCTCATCGCCGCACCGATCTCCAACGGCCGGCGCACCGTGTAGTTGCCCGACTTGCGGCGCGCCACCTCCAGCACCGTTGCCATCGAGGGCAGGTCGCGGACATCGCTTGCCAGATCAGCGAATTGGCCCAGCGCCAGCTCGGTGCGCATGGCGTCGTAACGCGGCAGTGCCAGCTCCAACCGGCGATGTTCGACACCGCTCTCGCGAAGCATCTGCTCGGCCCAGATCAGACACAGATCCCCCAGCAGGATCGCGGCCGATTCGCCGAAGCGCTGCGGCGACCCGGATAGCCGCCGCTTTCGATGCCAGTCGCTGAATTGGACGTGCGCCGCGGGCCGGCCCCGCCGCGACGGTGAAGCGTCCATGACATCGTCCTGCAGCAATGCGAAGGCGTGCAGTAGCTCCAAGCTGGCGGACGCGTAGAGGGCCTCGTCACTGTCGGCGGCGCCGGACAGCCACCCCAGATACATGAAGGTCGAGCGCAGGCACTTGCCGCCGGTCAGGAAGTTCAGCAGGATGTCGGCGGCCACCTCGACGCCGGCCTCATCCAACTCGGCAGCGCATCGGTTGACCACGAACTGGCCGACGTGGGTCAGCACGGCACGCCGCACGCCGATTCGCCATTCGGCGAATTGCCCGGCGTCTGACCAGGATTCCTGGGGCAGCGCCGTCGGCTCCGCGGAGGGCGCCAACGACAATGCACCCAGTTTGGCCACCGCAGCCCCTCTCGAAAGATTGGGTCGCCACTTCGAACGAGTCAGGCTCACGCGGTCATACCCCCTCACAACGAAGACAAACACGCCGTGGCCGCAGCCGGAGACCCTTCATAAGCTTAAACATTAACTTACTGAAGTTCTTGTTCGCTCGCCAACCCCGAGTCGCTTATCGTGTGGCCATAAACCGCGCCGTCGACGATGCGGTGGGGGGTCCCAGCCGCGAAGAGGCGAGGGGGACGAAGCGATGAGGAGGAGCGGCGCCCATGACCTTGGCTCAGCGGGAACGAAGCGCCCTTGTTGACACCCTGCGCAACGTCGGGCCCGACGCGCCCACCCTTTGCACCGGCTGGACCACCCGTGACCTAGCAGCTCACCTCGTGGTTCGGGAACGGCGGCTGGACGCGACGCCCGGAATTTCAATTGGATTCCTGGCCGGTTACACCGCCAAGGTCCAGCATCAGACGGCGCAGTCCCACAGTTGGGCCGACCTGCTCGAAATGGTCGCCTCGGGGCCGCCGGTGTACTCGCCGTTCAAGCTGATCGACGCGGTGGCCAACCTCGGCGAGATGTATATCCATCACGAAGACGTGCGTCGCGCCGTCGACGGCTGGCAGCCCAGGGTGCTCGATGAATCGACCAACACCGCGCTGAGTCGCCAACTTGGTTTGCTCAGCCGCCTGACGCTGGCGAAGCTGCCTGCCAAGGTTCTGCTGCAGACCACCGAGGGACGACGGATTGCGCGGGTTGGCCGTGGAGATCCAGTCACAGTGACCGGCGAACCGCAGGAGTTGGTGTTGTTCGTCGCGGGACGTGATGTCGGGCGCGTCGAATTCGACGGTGACGCCGGGGCCATCGCAGCCGTGCGAGGGGCGCGCCGCGGCCTGTGATCAGCGCCCGAGCAGATGCCGCAGCGTCTGCTCGAGGGCTGGATGGCGAAACCGGTGGCCGGTCTGTTGTAGCCGGGTCGGCAGCACCCGTTGATTGGCGCAGGCGAGTTCGCGAGCACCCTGCTCGCCGAGCAGCAGTCGCGGCCCCAGCGCCGGTACCGGCAACACCGCCGGACGCCGCAGCACCTTGGCTAGCGCGCTGGTGTAGTCGCTGTTGCGGACCGGATCGACGGCCACCGCGTTGACCGGTCCAGCCAGCGCGGTGTCCCAGAGTCCGCGGTGGTAGACGTCGACCAGGTCGTCGATCCCGATGTAGGAGAACCACTGTTGACCGTCGCCGACGCGGCCACCGAGCCCGGCGCGAAACAGCGGCAGCAGCAGGCGCAGCGTCCCGCCGCTCGGGGATTGCACGATCCCGGTGCGCACCCGCACCACCCGGACGCTGCCGCCCTCGGCGGCCGTTGCGGCCCGCTCCCAGTCGTCGACCACATCGGCGAGGAACCCATCACCGCGTTCGCTGTCCTCGGTGAGCGTCTGGTCTCCGCGGTCGTAGCCGTAGTACCCGATCGCCGACGCGCAGATCAACACCTTTGGCCCGTCGGCTGATTTCGCCATCAGTTCAGCCAGGCGGCGAGTGGGGCCGATCCGGCTGTCGCGGATCGCGGATCGGTGTGACGCGGTAAACCGGCCCGCGATCGATGCGCCCGCCAGGTGGATGACCGCATCGACGCCGTTCAGCAGATCCGAGTCGGGGCCATCTGGATTCCATTGCCGCTCATCAGGTTTGGACGCCGTTCGGCGCACCAGGTGGATCACCCGATGACCGCCGGTGGACAGGAAGGCGCTCAACGCCGACCCGACCAGCCCGGACGATCCGGTGACCGCGACCGTGATCGGGGTCAATCCCCGCGCGGCGGCAAGTCGATGCGCTGCGATGTCATCGGCCAACTGACGATGTCGGTAAGCGAACATCGCACGCAGCGCGCGGGCGGGCACCGCTGTGTCGACGCGGTCGGTCACCCGCGTGCGCTCACCGCCGAGCTCTGCGAATTCGTGGGTATGCCGCCAGCGAACCGCCAGCCGCGCCGGCAGCGACGCCAGTCCTTCGGAGCCGATCGAGTCGACGAAGCGTCGGGGCGGATCGTAGCCATCCGGTTGATGGTCGGCGACCCAGCGCAGACCGCCGGGAAGGCCGAGCTCAGCGCGTCCGTTCTGCAGCGAATCTGCTTCGGCGACGACCCTTACCGGCTGCCACGGTGGCGACAGTCGGGTGATGGCGCCCGGCCGGGTGTGCCAGTCGAACACTTCGTAGATCGGCGCGTCGATCACGCTCGAATACACAAGTCCCATTGAATCGACGGTACCTGCGAGCTCGCGGGGCTCGAGTAGATTGCCCGGCTCCTCAGCCCGCCGCTTTCGCGGCGCGCATCGTCGCCGGGCGTGGGCTAGCGATCCGGCAGCGCGTGCTCGACGATGGGCACCCGCGGCAGCGGCTGGCGTTCGCGGCGTTTGGCCGCCAGATACACCTGCGCGGTCTCGTCAGCGACGGTGTGCCAGTCGAAATCAGCGGTCAGCCGTTCACGCGCGGCCCGGGCCCGGCGCTGTGCAGCGACCGGATCGTCAAGCACCGCACGGACCGCTTTGGCCAGCCGCGTCACATCGCGTGGCGGACAAGACATCCCGGTCTGGCCATCGATCACCGCCTCGCCCAGCCCGCCGATGTTCGACGTCACCAACGGTGTTCCCGCCGCCGCAGCCTCCAGCGCCACCAACCCGAACGGCTCGTAATGGCTGGGCAGCACCGCCACGTGGGCGCGATGCAGCGCCGCCAACAGCTCGTCGTGATCGAGGCGTCCGACGAACCGGGTTGCCTTGAGCACCCGATGTTTACGGGCCTGCTCGACGAGCCAGTCCAGCTGGGTCCCGTCGCCGGCGATCGTCAACGTGGTACCGGGATGGGCCCGTCGGATCCGCGGCAGCGCCCCGATCGCGTCATGCACGCCCTTCTCGTATTCCAGCCGGCCAAGGAACAACAGCTCCGGCGGGCCGGTACGGCGACGGCGCGTCGCGAACGGCCAGCGCGCCGCGTCGATGCCGTTGCGGATGACGGTGGATTCGGCCAATCCGGGTCCGAACAGCTCGGTGATCTCGTCGCGCATCGACGCCGAACATGTGATCAGCGAATCGGATTCGCGCACTAGCCACGACTCGACGGCGTGCACCTGCCTGCTCAGCGATCCGGAGACCCATCCGGAATGTCGACCGGCCTCGGTGGCGTGAATCGTGGAAACCATTGGCACGTCGTAAAACTCGGCTAGCGCGATGGCCGGATGGGCGACCAGCCAGTCATGCGCGTGCACGACGTCGGGGCGCCAGGGTTTGTCGCTTGAAGTGTCCTTTATCGACAATCCGGCGCGGACCATGGCGTGGCCCATGGCCAACGTCCAGGCCATCATGTCTTGGGAGAAGGTGAACTCGTGCGGGTCTTGTGCGGCGGCGACGACGCGGACATCCTCGTTGACTTCGTCCGACAACGGGTGGGTGCTCGGGTCGGTGCCCGTCGGGCGGCGAGACAACACGACGACCTCGTGCCCGGCGGCTGCCAGTGCCGTCGACAGGTGATGGACGTGGCGGCCGAGCCCGCCGATCACCACCGGCGGGTACTCCCACGACACCATCAGAACTTTCATCGCGGCAGCCTGCGTGCATCCAGCGCACCGAACAGCCCGTCGGCGCGGTTCCAGCCGTCTGCCAGGCGCTGCGCGACCTCCCGGCGGCCCGACGCCAGCGCGCCGGCGATCTCGCGGGTGGGATGGGCGTGCAGATGGGCCCGGTACCGGGCGTAGTCAGCGGCCGAGTCCTTGCTCACCATGAACGGCCAATCACTGGACACCGTAAGCAATGTCTCGCGCAGAATCTGGTCGGCGATCTGATCGCGGGGGATCGGCCCGTCCAGGGATGCGGTCTGGGCCAGCGCCTTGTCGACGGTGGTCAGCGCGGTGTCGACGACTTCGTTGTTGAGTTGCACCAGATCGGCCACTTTGTCACCGGCCCACACCTGCCAGTCCTTGCCGGAACCCCAAGAGCTGGGCGGTAATTCGACGGCTTCGCCGACGAAACCCTCGGTGACGGCGTCGCTGAGCGTGCCGACGCGAACCCCGGCGTCAGGCAGCGCTCGCAGCACCCGTTCCAGCCACACCGGTCCCTCGTACCACCAGTGGCCGAACAACTCGGTGTCGAACGCGGCGATCACGTGAGCCGGTCGTCCGATGCGTTCGGATTCGGCGAGCAGCCGGCCGCGGACCACGTCAACGAAATCAGCGACGTGGCTATCGATTGCGCGATCGGCGCGGTCGGGATCGTAGGGCGCTTTGGCGTTCGAAGGTACGTTGCGCCCGGTGACCCGGGCGGGCTTCAGACCGGTGCGGTGGTCATAGGTGTGGAAATCGCGGTAGGCGGCGTGACCGGGATAGCCGGATTTCGGCGACCACACCCGGTAGCTGACTTGCAGGTCGCGGCCGAACGCGACGACGTCGGAGTTGCCGACCGGCCGGCCGAGGGCGGTATCGCCATGCAGCGACGGCCCGTCGACCATGAAATGGCCGACTCCGGCGGAGGCGTAGTCGTCTTCCATCCCTGGGGCGTATGCACACTCCGGCGCCCAGATGCCAATCGGCTTGTGCGCCAGCCGTTGCCGGGCATCAGCTAGGCCCTCGCGCAGGGCGAACTCGCGCAGCCGCGGTGTCAGCAACGGCTGAAACGGATGCGCCAGCGGACCGCCCAGCAACTCAACCGTCCCCGCGTCGATCAGCCCGCGTAACAGCGGGCTTCCGCCATGGCACCACCAGGTGGTGAAGTCGTCAAGGGCCTGCTCGGTCTCGGCGAACTCGCGAACACCAAACGACCGCAACGCTTCTGGCGTGCAAGACGTGGCGCTGTCCGACACGTCTCCGGGATGGATACTGGCCGCTTCGGCGGCGCGCAGCTGCCAGTTGGCCAACCAGTGGTGCATCCCGTCCAGGCAGTACGGGTCGTCGAGCTGCGCCGTCACCACCGGCGTCATGCCCAGGGTGATCAGGCGACGGCGGTCCTCGCCGGCCAGCTTCCGGAGCACCCGTAGCAGCGGTAAATAGGAAGCCGACCACGATTGGTAGAGCCATTCCTCGCCAACGGGCCAGCGGCCGTGGTGGGCCAGCCATGGCAGATGGGTGTGCAGCACCAGGGTGAACAGACCGGGCACTTGGCTACCGGACGGCTTCGTCATTTGCGCCACTCCTTGATCCCGGCTACGCCGGCATCATCGTCGTCGGCGCGGTCACGGGCGCACCGCGATCGCGACCAGATCCAGGCTGTCATCAATATTGCGGGCATTCCCCTCGACGATGTCGAAGTCCGCGGCGGTGACCGCGGCGACGTCGGCCAGCAGCTCTGCCGGCCAGGGCGCGTCGGCGACCGCCCGCGCGATCTGGGCGTCGATGATCGAGCCGCCGTGCCGGGCATCCATCTCTGCCAGCCGCGGTCCATGAAAAACTCCGTACACGCCGTCCAACGCGAATCCAGCGTCGAGCAGCAGCCGGCTCAGCTCGTCGGCATTGAGCTCGCGGGTGTGAAACGGGTTGATCGGGGTGTCGCGGCCCGGCGAGAACGTGATCCTGTTGGGCGTGGACACCATCAACACCCCGGCTGGACGCAGCACCCTGGCGCACTCGCTGACGAATCGGGCCTGATCCCACAGGTGTTCGATGACTTGGAAGTTGACCACCACATCGACCGACGCATCGGGCAGCGGCAGCTGCGCCAGGTTGCCGTGGCGGACCTCCACCTGCGGGTAACGGGCCCGCACGTGTGCCACCGTGGCCTCGTCGTAGTCGACCGCGATCACCCGGCGTGCGAGGCGAGAGATCAGGTCGGCGCCATAGCCCTCCCCGCAGCCCGCCTCAAGCACCTCGCGGCCCACGCAGCGCAGCGCCAACTGCTGGTAGACCACCTCATGGCGGCGAAACCAGTAATTCTCCACGTCGAGGCCAGGGATGGTGCGCTCACCGGTCAACGTCAAGACGGGATCGGCGGGCGGGTGGTATGTGCTCATTGCCTAGGCAGGCTATCGCTTAGCGCCCGGTTAGCGAATGGGGTCACTGGATGCGGGGAAAGAACCTGCAGGACGACCCGCTATGGTGTGAGAGCGAACCGCACGAAGTTACCCGCTAGTAACATGCGTGTGCGAGTCGCATAAGCCGTGACCTAAGCCTTGCGGCTGTCGCATGCAGGGCTCTTTCTAGGAGGACGACCGACACTCATGACGAACATCGTGGTCCTGATCAAGCAGGTCCCAGACACCTGGTCCGAGCGAAAGCTCACCGACGGCGATTGGACGCTGGACCGTGAGGCCGCAGACGCTGTGCTGGACGAGATCAACGAGCGGGCCGTCGAAGAGGCGCTACTCATCCGGGAGAAAGAGGCCGCCGACGGCACCGAGGGATCGGTGACCGTGCTGACCGCGGGCCCGGAGCGCGCGACGGAGGCCATCCGCAAGGCGTTGTCGATGGGCGCCGACAAGGCCGTCCACCTGCTCGACGACGGCATGCACGGCTCGGACGTCATTCAGACCGGATGGGCGTTGGCGCGTGCGCTGGGCACCATCGAAGGCACCGAGCTGGTGATCGCGGGTAACGAGTCCACCGACGGCGTCGGTGGCGCGGTGCCGGCCATCATCGCCGAGTACCTGGGCCTGCCGCAGCTGACGCATCTGCACAAGCTCTCTGTCGAGGGCGGCAAGATCACCGGTGAGCGGGAAACCGACGACGGGCTGTTCACCCTCGAGGCCTCGCTGCCCGCGGTGGTCAGCGTGAACGAGAAGATCAATGAGCCGCGCTTCCCGTCCTTCAAGGGCATCATGGCCGCCAAGAAGAAGGAAGTCACCAAGCTGACGCTGGCCGAGATCGGTGTGGAGGCCGACGAGGTCGGGCTGGGCAACGCCGGGTCGACGGTGCTGACGTCGACGCCGAAGCCGCCCAAGACCGCGGGTGAGAAGGTCGCCGACGAGGGTGAAGGCGGCAACCAGGTCGCGCAGTACCTGGTCTCGCAAAAGATCATCTAAGACTCAACATCCTTCAACCGAAAGAAACCGAATAACCCATGGCTGAAGTACTGGTGCTCGCTGAGCACGCTGAAGGCGCTTTGAAGAAGGTCAGCTCCGAATTGATCACCGCGGCACGTGTTTTAGGCGAGCCGGCTGCCGTCGTGGTTGGTAAGTCAGGTACCGCCGCGCCGCTCGTCGACGGGTTGAAGGCGGCCGGTGCCGCCAAGATCTACGTCGCCGAATCCGACACAGCCGACAACTACCTCATCACCCCGGCCGTCGATGTGCTGGCTGCGCTGGCCGAATCAGCCAGTCCGGCAGCCGTTTTGCTGGCGGCCACCGCAGACGGTAAAGAGATCGCCGGCCGATTGGCCGCCCGGATCGGTTCCGGTCTGCTGGTCGACGTGGTGGAAGTTAAGGAAGGGCCCAAGGCGACCCACTCAATCTTCGGTGGCGCGTTCACCGTCGAGGCGCAGGCCAACGGCGACACCCCGGTGATCACCGTGCGGGCCGGTGCGATTGACGCCGATCCGGCCGACGGCGCGGGCGAGCAGGTCAGCGTGGAAGTGCCCGAGCCCGCCGAGAACGCCGCCAAGGTCACCGCGCGCGAACCCGCGGTCGCCGGCGACCGGCCAGAGCTCACCGAAGCGACCATCGTGGTTTCCGGTGGCCGTGGTGTGGGCAGCGCCGAGAACTTCAGCGTGGTCGAGGAATTGGCCGACTCGCTGGGCGCCGCAGTCGGCGCGTCCCGCGCCGCAGTCGACTCCGGCTACTACCCGGGCCAGTTCCAGGTCGGCCAGACCGGCAAGACGGTCTCGCCGCAGCTATACATTGCGCTCGGCATCTCCGGAGCGATCCAGCACCGCGCCGGTATGCAGACGTCGAAGACGATCATCGCGGTCAACAAGGACGAAGAGGCGCCGATCTTCGAGATCGCCGACTACGGTGTGGTCGGCGACCTGTTCAAGGTCGCGCCGCAGCTCACCGAGGCAGTCAAAGCCCGCAAAGGTTAACTCGCGAAGGGTCACTCGCCCTCGGCTTGAAGCACCACCATGGCCCGTGCTTCCACCCGGACGGTGCCACCGACGGGAATCGGCTGCTGATCCTCTGAATTCGGTGTGGTGGCGGAGGTGTCGACCACGGTCACCCACGCTTGGCCGAACTCCTGTGGCGGCAAGGTGAATTCGATCGGTTCGTGGTGGGCATTGAAGCACAGGAAGAACGAGTTGTCGGTCACTCGCTGCCCGCGGGCGTCGAGGTCGGGGATGCCCAAGCCGTTCAAATAGACTGCGACCGACTTACCGAAACCCGAATCCCAATCGTCGTCGCTCATTTCGGAGCCGTCGGGTCTGAACCACGAGATATCGGGTTGTGCTTCTGCGCCTCGCCGGCGCACCGGCACCCCTTTGAAGAACCGGCGGCGGCGAAACACCGGATGCGCGGCCCGCAGCGCGGATACCGACCGGGTGAACTCCGTCAGCTCGACGTCAGCCTTATCCCAGTGCAACCAGGTGATCTCGTTGTCTTGGCAGAAGCCGTTGTTGTTGCCATGTTGACTGCGACCAAGTTCATCGCCGTGGGAGATCATCGGAACGCCCTGCGACAGTAGCGTTGTCGCGAGAAAGTTGCGCTGCTGACGGGAACGCAACGCATTGACTTCCGGATCGTCACTCGGGCCTTCGATGCCGCAGTTCCACGACTTGTTGTTGCTTTCGCCGTCGTTGTTGCCTTCTTTGTTGGCTTGGTTGTGTTTCTCGTTATAGGAAACCAGGTCGCGTAACGTGAACCCGTCGTGCGCGGTGACGAAATTGATGGAAGCCACCGGGCGCCGTGCGGTGTGCTCATAGAGGTCGGCCGAGCCGGTCAGCCGGGAAGCGAACTCGCCCAACGTCGCTGCTTCGCCGCGCCAGTAGTCGCGCACGGTGTCGCGGAACTTGCCATTCCACTCCGTCCATTGCGGCGGGAAATTGCCGACCTGGTAGCCGCCCGGCCCTACGTCCCACGGCTCGGCGATCAGCTTCACCTGGCTGACGGTCGGATCCTGTTGCACCAGTTCGAAAAACGCTGACAGCCGGTCGACGTCGTAGAACTCGCGGGCCAGCGTTGCCGCGAGGTCGAATCGGAAACCGTCGACGTGCAGATCGGTCACCCAATACCGCAGCGAGTCCATGATCAGCTGCAGCGTGTGCGGGTGGCCGACGTTGAGGCTGTTGCCCGTACCGGTGTAGTCCATGTAGTACTGCCGGTCGTCGTCGACCAGCCGG
>NZ_JBATXN010000319.1:0-3249 GCF_049673265.1 Mycobacterium sp.
GTCCGTAGCCGCGCGCGATCCTGTCACGCCGCGCGGTTCGCCGCAGAAAGCCCTCCGCCCGTGCTTACGAACGCACCTAACGGGGAACCGTTCGAGGCGTGACTAATCCCGAACATCAACCAGTCCCGCGACGGTCGACCGCCGCGCTGGTCGTCCTGGTGGTTTTCATTTGCGTGGCAGTTTTCGGATTTCTGCTAATGGCAGCCGGGTTTATCTTCAACTTCCCCATTGGCTGGTCCGTAGGACTGCTGTTTATCCCGATTGGCTTCTTGGGTGCGCTCATCAGTGGGATTGTGGTGGCCGTCAAGCGGTCGACACCAGCGCAGCAGATCCTGCCGCCTGTTAGCTCGTCGACCAGCGCGGTGCCGGGTTGGTATCCCGATCCGCAAAGTCCGGCTGTGTTGCGGTATTTCGATGGTCGGGCGTGGACCTCGTCGACGCAGCCTCGTCAATAACCTGTGAGACAACGCCCAGAACCGTCCACTTAGCTGCGCTTTTATTATGTGGAGCCTAGGGGATTCGAACCCCTGACTTCTGCCTTGCAAAGGCAGCGCTCTACCAACTGAGCTAAGGCCCCGCACTCCGACCATCGGTCTGGTCGGCGGCCACGTGCCAGACCTCGACGCCCTGCCGAGACCGGATCACCACCGCCAGCACGGCGATCGCTGCCAGCGGCAACACCAGTCTCACGAAACGTCTTGGCAAACACATGGCTGTGGGCCTAGGAGGACTCGAACCTCCGACCTCTTCGTTATCAGCGAAGCGCTCTAACCGCCTGAGCTATAGGCCCGTACGCGCATACGGCCGAGCGACGAGATTACCCCACCGCAGCGCCCGCACCCAAACCGCTAATCCCGGTCGGCCAGCGTCACCTCGACGCCGCCGATCAGGTCGGTCGTCAGGTTGTAGATGAACGCACCGATGGTGGCCATTGCGCTGAGCAAAACAATGTTCACCAAGCCGATCAGCACGGCGCCGCCGAAGATCGTGCCGCTGGACACCAGGTCGGCGCTGCTGCCGCTGGTGTTGTTCAGCAGATCCCCGACGTTGCTGTTGAGCTTGCTCCACACGCCCATGCCGCCGAGCACCAGATAGAGGAACGCCACGGCGATCATCCAGACGAAGAACAGCGCTACCGAAAGCACCAGCGACACCTTCAGCGTGCTCCACGGATCGATGCGCCGGATCTGCATGCTGGCTCGTACCGGGCCTTGGGCTCGCCCGGCCACCTGGATGCGGCGTTCGGTGCGCACCGGAGTCGTCGACGTGTCCGCCCCTGGCTCGGCGGCCGGTTTGCGCTGCCCGGCCCGTGGGGTCGGACCGGACAGGTCGGGTAGTTCGCTGGCGTACGCTTCGTCGCGCCGGGTTTCGCTGCGCGCCGGATCTGCCGGCGCGTCGACGTCGCGCGGTGGCGTCTTGGCAGCGCCAGGCGCGGCCGTACCCGAGATGAAGCGGTTCAACCGGGCGTCGGCATTGGGGGCAGCGGCCGGGCGGGCGGCCGCTCGCGGCTCGCGCGGTTTCGGCGCATCCGCCGGCGCACGCCGTGGTGCCGCCGAGGATCGCGCAGGCGGCGGATGCTGCGCACCTCCCCGGTCGCCCGAGCCACTCCCGTTCGGGCTGTCGCCCGGTCCGGGATGTCCCGGCTCGTTCGGTGAAGTCACGCAGGCGCTCCTAACTATGCATCCGGCCGCCGGGGCGGTCGGCGTTCGCTCACGCGTCGGGTTGGGTACCCGATTCGTCGTCGGTTACGGCGGCTTCTTCAGCGTTACGTGCGATGGCTAACAGTGTGTCGCCCTCGCCCAGGTTCATCAATCGAACACCTTTAGTCTGCCGACCGGCCTTCCGGACCTGCCTGGCCGCCGTCCGGATCACTCCGCCGCCGGAGGTGATCGCGTACACCTCGCTGTCGTCGTCGACGATCAGCGCTCCTACCAGCTTGCCACGACGGGTGTCGTACTGGATCGTCAGAATGCCTTTCCCGCCGCGGCCCTGGGCGGTGTATTCCTCGATCGCGGTGCGCTTGGAATAGCCGCCTGACGTCGCGACCAGCAGGAACGTCCCTTCTCGGACCACGTTCAGCGACAGCAGGTAGTCGTCGGCGTTAAACCGCATGCCCTGTACACCCGAGGTCGCGCGGCCCATTGGCCGCAGCGCCTCATCGGTCGCGGAGAACCGGATCGACTGGCCGTTGGCCGACACCAGGAGCAGGTCGTCCTCGGCCGAGCACAGCACCGCCCCGACCAGTTCGTCGCCGTCGCGCAGGTTGATCGCGACAATCCCGCCCGACCGGTTCGAGTCGAAGTCGGTGAGCGCGGTCTTTTTGACCAGCCCGTTGCGGGTGGCCAGCACCAGGTAGGGGGCGTCCTCGTAGCTCTTGATCTGAATCACCTGGGCGATCCGCTCCTCGGGTTGGAACGCCAGCAGGTTAGCCACATGTTGCCCGCGCGCCGTCCGCGACGCTTCCGGCAGGTCGTAGGCCTTGGCCCGATACACCCGGCCCTGGGTGGTGAAGAACAGGATCCAGTCGTGGGTCGAGCAGACGAAGAAGTGCCGCACGATGTCGTCCTGCTTCAGCCCCGCACCCTGCACGCCCTTGCCGCCGCGCTTCTGGCTGCGGTACAGGTCGGTTTTGGTGCGCTTGGCGTACCCGGTTTCGGTGATGGTGACGACGACGTCCTCGCGGGTGATCAGGTCTTCGTCGCTGACCTCGCCGTCGGCGGCGATGATTCGGGTGCGACGGTCGTCGCCGTACTTCTCGACGATCTCGCCGAGCTCGTCACGCACGATCCCGCGCTGGCGCTCCGGCTTGGCCAAAATGTCTTCCAGGTCAGCGATTTCGGCTTCGATCTTCGCGAGGTCGTCGACGATGCGCTGGCGCTCCAACGCCGCCAGGCGGCGCAGCTGCATGTCGAGGATGGCCTGGGCCTGGATCTCGTCGATGTCGAGCAGTTCGATCAGGCCGGTCCGCGCCACATCCACGGTCTCCGATGCCCGGATCAACGCGATCACCTCGTCGAGCGCATCGAGCGCCTTGACCAGACCGCGCAGGATGTGGGCCCGCTCATTGGCCTTGCGCAACCGATAAGTGGTGCGCCGCACGATGACGTCGAGTTGGTGCTCGACGTAGTAGCGGATCATCTGGTCCAGCCGCAGGGTGCGCGGCACCCCGTCGACGATGGACAACATGTTGGCGCCGAAGCTGTTCTGCAGCTGGGTGTGCTTGTAGAGGTTGTTCAGCACCACCTTGGC
>NZ_JBATXN010000320.1:0-9320 GCF_049673265.1 Mycobacterium sp.
AGGACCGTCAGCCGCTGACGGTGACCCTGACGCTTGTGGTAACCGGTCTTGTTCTTGAACTTGTGGATACGAATCTTGGGACCCTTGGTGTGCTCGAGCACCTCACCGGTCACCGCGACCTTGGCCAGCGCCGCGGCGTCGGTGGTCACGGTTGCGCCGTCGACGACCAGGGCAGCCGGCAGCGAAACCTTCGCACCGGGCTCAGAGTCGAGCTTCTCGACCTTGACGACGTCTCCGACGGCGACTTTGTACTGCTTGCCGCCGGTCTTGACGATTGCGTAGGTCGCCATGATTACGTCTACCTCTTCTTCTAGTTCTTCTGGGCCTAGCGGGGCACCGCGCGACCAAAGTGTGCGGGCTGGTCTGGGAGTGTCGGCCAAAACCCGGTCAACGGGCCTGACGACAACTGGTCAAGGGTACGTGACCAGCGGCTAAAGGGTCAAACCGGTCGATTAGTCCTCATGGGTCGGTGGGCCGGCCGGTCGGGCCGCGGTCCGACGTCGGCGGGGTTGCCCGGCGGAGGCGGTGATTGCCGACGGTTCGTGCTCGAAGGAATCCGTGTCGGAGCCGTCGGAGTCTTCGGCGTCCAGGTCCTCGTCGAGGTCAAGGTCCTCGTCCCCATCCTCGTCCTCGTCGTCCTCTTCGTCTTCAAGGTCCTCGTCGTCGATGTCCTCGTCGTCGTCGAGTTCGACCTCGTCGTCTTCCACGTCGTCGTCTTCGTCGCTGTCGTCGAAGTCGGTGTCCTCAAGGTCTTCGTCGGCGGCCTCACCGGCGACCTGCTTTTGGAGCTGTCCTTCGGTTTCGGCGTCTTCGGAGTCGTGCCCGTTGACGGCTTCATCGACATCCTCGGCGTGCTCATCGTCGGTCTCGTCGTCATGGCGACCATTGGCCGCCGCCATGGCCTTGAACATCGGATGCTCGCCGGGAGTGTGCACCGGCACCTTGGCCACAACCTGCTCTTCGGACTTGGTTTTCTTGGAGCGCCGACCCCGCTTGCCGCCAGACTCGGATTTGCGACCGGTCGCCGCGGAGGTGGAGTCGACCGGATCAGCGTGCAGCGTTATTCCGCGGCCGCCGCAGTGCGGGCAATTCGTCGAAAATGCTTCGATCAGCCCCGTTCCCAGCCGCTTGCGGGTGAGCTGCACCAGCCCCAACGACGTCACCTCGGATACCTGATGGCGGGTGCGGTCCCGCGCCAGCGCCTCGGTCAGCCGACGCAGCACCAGGTCACGGTTCGACTCGAGCACCATGTCGATGAAGTCGATGACGACGATGCCGCCGATGTCGCGCAGCCGCAGCTGGCGCACGATTTCTTCGGCCGCTTCGAGGTTGTTCTTGGTAACGGTCTGTTCAAGGTTGCCGCCGGACCCGGTGAACTTGCCGGTGTTGACGTCGACCACCGTCATCGCCTCGGTCCGGTCGATCACCAACGTTCCGCCCGAGGGCAGCCATACCTTGCGGTCCATCGCCTTGGCCAGTTGCTCGTCGATACGGTGCACCGCGAAGACGTCTGGGCCCGTCCCGCCTCCGGAAAGCTCCGCCGCCTCGTACTTATTCAGCTTCGAAACAAGTTCGGGCGCAACCGAATTCACATATTCGGTGATGGTGGTCCAGGCTTCCTCGCCGGACACGATCAGCTGCGCGAAGTCTTCGTTGAACAGGTCCCGAATCACCTTGACCAGGACGTCTGGCTCTTCGTAAAGCGCCACAGCGGCGCCGGCCGCCTTCTCTTTGGTCTCTTCGGCCTGGGCGGCGATCTGGGTCCACCGATCCTGCAGCCGGGTCACGTCGGCACGGATGTCGTCTTCTTTGACGCCCTCGGAGGCGGTGCGGATGATCACGCCTGCGTCCGCCGGCACCACCTCACGCAGGATCTCTTTGAGGCGCTGGCGTTCGGTGTCGGGGAGCTTGCGGCTGATGCCGGTCGACGACGCGCCCGGCACGTACACCAGGTAGCGACCGGCCAGCGACACCTGGGTGGTCAGCCGGGCCCCCTTGTGGCCGACCGGGTCCTTGCTGACTTGCACCACGACGTAGTCGCCGGGTTTGAGCGCCTGCTCGATTTTGCGGTTGGACCCGCCCAGGCCGGCGGCCTCCCAGTTCACCTCACCGGCGTAGAGCACACCGTTGCGGCCGCGGCCGATGTCGACGAACGCCGCCTCCATCGACGGCAGCACGTTCTGCACGATCCCCAGGTAGATATTGCCCACCAGTGATGCCGAGGCGGCTGAGGTCACAAAATGCTCGACGACGATCCCGTCTTCGAGCACGGCGATCTGGGTGTACCGCGACCCCGGGTGCGGTGGTTCGGTGCGGACCTTGTCGCGAACGACCATCACCCGTTCGACCGCCTCCCGGCGGGCCAGGAATTCGGCTTCGGTCAGGACGGGTGGGCGGCGCCGTCCGGCATCACGCCCGTCGCGGCGGCGCTGCCGTTTGGCCTCCAGCCGGGTCGAGCCGTCGATGCCCTGAATCTCGGTGTTGGTGGAGTCGGACTTGTCCTTGGCTCGGGGCGCCCGCTCGTGCACCACGGTGTTCGGCGGGTCGTCTGGGGACGGGCCGTCATCGGTGTCATCGCCCGAGCCTGACTTGCGCCGGCGGCGGCGACGGCGACGCTTGCTGGCGCCGTCGCCGGTGCCGTTGTCGTCCTCGGCGGCATCCGAGTCGTCCGTGTCGTCATCGGAGTCGTCGTCGTCGGCGTTGTCAGCCGATGCACTGTCCGACTTGTCCGGTTTCGCGCCGTCGACGCCGGCCTCCCCGCTCTTGTCGGCTCCGTTCTGTTCGCCGCGGCCGCGGCCCCGGCCCCGACGCCCGCGCCGACGCCGTCGGTTGGCCGGACGATCGGCCTGTTCGTCGTCGCCGTCGAAGTCGTCATCGTCCTCGTCCTCGTCCTCGGAATCCGCGGAGTCGTCGGCCGCATCCACCTCGGCTCTCTCAACCGGCTGTGGCGCGACAAAGAGCGGCATGTACTCGGGGCGGTCAGCGGGGTGCTCCGGGGTCTCCAGCATCAGCCGCGACTCGGGTTCATCGCCTGCACCGGCTGCTTCCGGTTCGGTCGCGACGCCGGCTGCGGTGGCGGCAGTAGCCGCCGCGCTGCCCAGGAGGTCGCGCACCCGGACCGCGTCGACGCGGTCCACGGTGGAATGGGCGCTCCGGACCCGCCCGTCGAGTTCGGCGAGAGCGTCGAGCACCTGTTTGCTGGTCGTCCCGAGCGCTCTGGCTAGCGAATGGACCCTCAGCCGGTCAGGCAGGTCCTCCTGCTGCGACGAGTCTTCTGGGAGCTCTGAGGATGGGCCACCGTCTATCACGTATTCTCCTCTAGCCCCCGGGCGCGTCCTTTGCGACGCGGCCACGCGAGGGCTTCGCTATGCGTCCGGGTCACTTCTCCCGAACTTGTGATGGTCTCGCTCCGAGCGGCTCTTTTCGAACACACTCGGCGCCGGTTGTGAATGATGGCTGGACACTCGGCGCCCGTATCGCGGTTCGCGGTGGTCGCGCTTGTCGAAGTCTTCATTCGGGCTTCCGAAGCCGGTCCGGCGACGTTCACCCGTTACTCAGTATCCCATACCCTCGGGGCGACTCGACCAAGTGCACCGATCCCCGGTTAGGGCTTAAGAGAACCAGAGCGCGATCTCGCGCTGAGCCGACTCGGGTGAATCGGAGCCATGCACCAAGTTGAACTGCGTTTCGAGGCCGAAATCGCCACGGATGGTGCCAGGAGCGGCCTTCTCGACCGGATCGGTTGCGCCGGCCAGTTGGCGCACCGCCGCGATCGCCCGCGGCCCCTCGACGATCGCCGCCACCAGCGGTCCTGACGTGATGAACTCCAGCAGGGAACCGAAAAACGGCTTGCCGTCGTGCTCCGCGTAGTGCTGGGCTGCCAGCTCGTCGTCGATAACGCGCATTTCCAGCGCCGCGACGGTCAGGCCTTTGCGCTCGATGCGGCCGATGATCTCGCCCACCAGGCGCCGTTCGACCCCATCGGGCTTGATCAACAGAAGAGTCCGCTCAGTCACGGCGGACAGCGTACCTGGCCAATCAGTCGGGAGGCGGCCGCTGGCCGGGCAACATGCCGCGTTGCTGGCGGCGCAGAACCTCAGCCCGTAAGTAGGCGATCAGCCCCCACACGCCGGCAAAGAGCAGCCCGATCAATCCCACGCCCGGATACAGCAGGAAACCGGCAATCAGGACCAGCTGCATGGCAAGGTCCAGCCAGATGGCCCACGACCGGCCCTGCAGGCCGGTGAGCAGGACCAGGATCACCGCCACGCCGATCAGATATCCCAGTGCGGCGGGGGAAAGGCCGCCGCCGACCGCGCCGACCACCGGCAAGGCCAGCAGCACCACGATCGCCTCGAGGATCAGGGTGCCGGCCATCACGCCGCGGAAGCTCTTCCACGGATCGGGCGCGTCAGGCTGGGTCATGGCGCCACTCCTCGATCCCGGCTTCGCCGGCATCATCGTCGTCGGCGCGCGTCACGCCGGATCACGTCCGAACAACGTCCGTGCCGCCCCGGCGGTGACCACCGAGCCGGTGATCACGATGCCGGTCCCGGACAAGGCGTCCTCAGCGACTTCCCCGCCGGCAACGGCGTCGTCAACCAGCGCAGTCACGGTTTCGATTGCGGCAGACAGGTTTTCGCACGCGATGACGCGGTCGGGTCCGTACCACTGCTGCGCGGCCAGTGTTAGCGACTCGACGTCGAGAGCTCGCGGTGATCCGTTGTGGGTGACCACAATTCGATCAAGCACCGGCTCCAACGCGGCAAGTATCCCGCCGACGTCCTTGTCGGCCAGCACGCTGACCACCCCGACCAGGAACCGGAAATCGAACTCCTCACCCAGCGCTTGGGCCAAAGCCGCAGCGCCCGCCGGGTTGTGCGCGGCGTCGATGAACACCGTCGGTGCGCTGCGCATCCGCTCCAACCGGCCCGGGCTGGTCGCGGCTGCGAACCCGGTCCGCACGGCATCGACATCGAGCTGACGCTCCGCGCCGGCACCGAAAAAAGCCTCGACGGCAGCCAGCGCCACCACCGCGTTGTGGGCCTGATGTTCACCGTGCAGCGGCAAGTACACATCGGAGTACACCCCGCCGAGGCCCTGCAACTGCAGCACTTGGCCGCCGATGGCGATTTGGCGACCCAGCACGGCGAACTCGGATTCTTCGCGTGCGACCGCGGCGTCGGCGCGCACGGTTTGGGCCAGCAGCACCTCCATCGCCTCGGGTACCTGCCGCCCGATCACCGCTACGGTGTCGGGTGCTCCTTCAGGGGCCTTGTGCATGATGCCGGCCTTTTCGCCGGCGATCCCGCCGATGTCGGCGCCGAGATATTCGACGTGGTCGACACTGATCGGGGTGATGACCGCGACCGGCGCCTCGACCACATTGGTGGCGTCCCAGCGGCCCCCAAGACCCACTTCGATGACCGCGACCTCGATCGGCGCGTCGGCGAACGCCGCGAACGCCATCGCGGTGAGCACCTCGAACTTGCTCATCGCCGGGCCTCCGTCATCCTGCGATTGCGCGTCGATCATCTGCACGAACGGCTCGATCTCCCGGTACGTGGCCACGTACTGGGCCGGGCTGATCGGCTGTCCGTCGATGGCGATCCGCTCGACCGCCGACTGCAGGTGCGGACTGGTCGTCCGTCCGGTGCGCCGCTGTAACGCGGTCAGCAGCGCGTCGACCATGCGCGCCACCGAGGTCTTGCCGTTGGTGCCGGCGATATGAATCGACGGGTAGCCGCGTTGGGGTGAACCGAGAAGGTCCATCAGCGCGGTGATGCGAGTCAGGCTCGGCTCGATCTTGGTCTCCGGCCAACGTTGGTCGAGCAAATGCTCGACTTGCAGTAAGGCCGCGATCTCATCCGGGGTTGGAACCACGCCGGTGGCTCCGGGGTGGGGTGGCTCCAGGGTCACTGCAGCCCGGCCAACCTGGCCGTTATCCGGTCGGTTTCCTCGCGGGCCACGCGTTGACGCTCTCGTTGCTTGTCGACGACAGCGGCTGGCGCCTTGGCCATAAAGTCAGCATTGCCCAATTTTGCTGTGGTGGAGACCAATTCCTTCTGCGCGGCGGCCAAGTCCTTTTCGAGGCGACGACGCTCGGCCTCGACGTCGATGGTGCTCGAGGTGTCGAGTTCGACGACGACGATACCCCCGGCAAGGCCGACCTCAAGCGATGCCGACGGGCTGAATTCCGGGTCCGACTTGGTCAGCCAGGCCAGCGAGGTGACCGAGCCGATCTGAGTGCTCAGGTCGGCGGCGTCGATACCCGACAACCGGGCGGGCACTTTCTGGCGGTCCGCCAAACCCTGGTCACTGCGAAAGCGGCGGATCTCGGTGACCAGCTTCTGCATGTCCGTGATTCGTTGCGCGGCAACACTATCGATGCTGACGCGGGACGACTTTGGCCACTCGGCTATCACCAGCGACTCTTGCCCGGTCAACGCCTGCCACAGCGCCTCGGTGATGAACGGGATCACCGGATGCAGCAACCGCAGCAGGGTGTCCAGCACGGCGGCCAGCACCGCGGTGGTGTGGGTTAGGCCGTCGGCCAGTTGCGTCTTGGCCAGTTCGACGTACCAGTCGCAGAATTCATCCCAGGTGAAGTGGTAGAGCGCCTCGCAGGCGCGGCTGAATTCGTATCCGTCGAAAGTCGAATCAACTTCGGCCCGAACCTCTTCCAGCCGGCCCAGGATCCAGCGGTCAGCATCGGTCAATTCGGCGAGATCAGGCAGCGGGGCGAGGGCAGCACCGTTGAGCAACGCGAACCGGGTGGCGTTGAACAGCTTGGTGCCGAAATTCCGCGACGCCCGTACGTGATCTTCGCCGACCGCGAGATCACCGCCGGGGCTGGCGCCGCGGGCCAGCGTGAACCGCAAGGCGTCGGCGCCGTAAATGTCCAGCCAGTCCAGCGGATCTATGACGTTGCCCTTGGACTTACTCATTTTTCGGCCCGACTCGTCGCGGATCAGGCCGTGCAGGAAGATGTCGGTGAACGGAACCTGCGGACCCCGATTGCCGTCCTGGGTGATGGCGTCGTCTCCGCCGACGAAGGTGCCGAACATCATCATCCTGGCCACCCAGAAGAACAGGATGTCGTAGCCGGTCACCAAAACGCTTGTCGGATAGAACTTCTCCAGCTCCAACGTTTTCGACGGCCAGCCCAATGTCGAAAACGGCCACAGCGCCGACGAGAACCAGGTGTCCAGGACGTCGGGGTCTTGCTCCCAACCGTCGGGCGGTGTCTCGTCCGGGCCAACGCACATCTGCTGACCGTCAGGGCCGTACCAGATCGGGATCCGGTGGCCCCACCACAGCTGCCGAGAAATGCACCAATCGTGCATGTCGTCGACCCATGCGAACCAGCGCGGCTCCAGGCTGGCAGGGTGGATCACGGTGTCGCCGTTGCGGACTGCGTCGCCAGCGGCCTTGGCCAGCGATTCAACCCGCACCCACCACTGCAGCGACAGCCGCGGTTCGATCGGCTCCCCGCTCCGCTCGGAGTGTCCGACACTATGCAGATAGGGACGCTTCTCCGCGACGATTCTGCCCTGTGCTGCAAGCGCTTCGCGAACGGCGACGCGGGCGTCGAGGCGGTCCATCCCGTCGAATTGTGTTCCGGTGTCGGCGATCCGGCCCTTAGTATCCATGATCGACGGCATCGGCAGCTCGTGCCGTAGTCCGATTTCGAAGTCGTTCGGGTCGTGGGCCGGCGTGACTTTGACTGCGCCGGTGCCGAATTCAGGGTCGACATGATCGTCAGCGACGATGATGAGCGCTCGGTCCAGGAAAGGGTGCGGCAGCGTGGTGCCGACCAGCTTTCGGTAGCGTTCGTCGTCGGGATGCACCGCGATCGCGGTGTCGCCCAGCATCGTCTCTACCCGGGTGGTGGCCACCACGATGTGCGGCTCGGAATCATCGAGTGAGCCATACCGGAACGACACCAGTTCGCCTTCGACGTCCTCGTATCGGACCTCGAGATCCGAGATCGCCGTTTCCAACACCGGCGACCAGTTCACCAGCCGCTCGGCTTGATAGATCAGACCCGCGTCATAGAGCCGCTTGAAGATCGTGCGCACTGCCCGCGACAGCCCGTCGTCCATCGTGAAGCGCTCGCGGCCCCAGTCGACTCCGTCGCCGAGCCGGCGCATCTGACCACCGATGGCTCCGCCCGATTCGCGTTTCCAATCCCAGACCTTGTCGATGAACAGCTCGCGGCCGAAGTCCTCTTTGGTCTTCCCGTCGAGCGCGAACTGCTTTTCCACCACGCTTTGAGTTGCGATACCCGCGTGATCCATACCTGGCTGCCACAGCACTTCATAACCCTGCATGCGCTTGCGACGGGTCAGGGCGTCCATCATGGTGTGCTCGAGCGCATGCCCCATGTGCAGGCTGCCGGTCACGTTCGGCGGCGGCAGCACGATCGAGTAGGCAGGTTTTGCGCTGGCCGGGTCCGCGGTGAAGTAGCCCGCGTCAAGCCAACGTTGATAGATCGCACTCTCGGCCGCGCCCGGATCCCACGCCTTGGGCAGGGCTTCAGCCCGCGCGTTGGCGGCGGGTTCGGGGCTAGCGGTCACCCGTCAAGTCTAGAAAGCGCCGAGGCCGGCAACGAACACCGCCCGGATGCGGGGGTGTTCGGTGGCTATTTCTTGCCGCCGAGCAATCCGCCGAGGATGTCGCCTGCCTTGGAACCCAACGCGTTGCCCAACACGGTGCCGAGCGACTTGTTGCCGCCCATCCCGCCAAGGATGCTGCCAAGTACGTCGTTGAGCGCCCCGCCGGAGGCGGCCTCCTTAGCGGAAGCTCCGCTTTTTCCGGAGAGTTGCTTTCCCACATAGGCCAGCACGATCGGCGCCAGGATCGGCAACAGCTGCTTGAGCAGATCGCTGTTGCCGCCGCCGCCACCGGCCAGCGCGTTGGCGACCTGCGCGGCGTCATTGCCGCCGAAGATCTTCGCGATCGCTTGCTGACCGTCTTTCTCGTCGACCTGGTCGACGCTCACGCCGCCGTCGAGCAGACCGCTGGCGGCATGGCTGTCGGCGGCGGACTCGATTTTGCTGGCGTGATCGGGGTCCTGTGCGTTCTCGTGCAATCCGCCGACCAGCACCGGCACCAACAGCTGAACCGCTTTGTTGACTTCGGCTTCGTCGACGCCGATCTTGCTTGCGATGTCACTTGTGGGAATCTGAGCGAAGAGATCTTCAAGGCCCGACATGGACTTGTCCACCTAACGTCACTGGGTTGGGTGTGGTACCTCGATCACGACACTAGCCCGCGCCGAAGCCCTCCGAAAGCGGTTCTTGCACGCAGATTCAATT
>NZ_JBATXN010000321.1:0-1815 GCF_049673265.1 Mycobacterium sp.
ACACCCGAATACCGATCACCTTGCCGGACTCGCCGTGCGGCACCTTCAGTGAGGTGTCGCGGACTTCGCGGGCCTTCTCGCCGAAGATCGCGCGCAGCAGCCGCTCCTCCGGGGTCAGCTCGGTCTCACCCTTAGGGGTGACCTTGCCGACCAGGATGTCGCCGTCGCGGACCTCGGCACCGATGCGTACGATGCCGCGCTCGTCCAGGTCGGCCAGCACCTCGTCGGAGACGTTCGGGATGTCCCTGGTGATCTCCTCGGCACCGAGCTTGGTGTCGCGGGCGTCGATCTCGTGCTCCTCGATGTGGATCGAGGTGAGCACGTCCTCTTCAACGAGCCGGTTGGACAGGATGATCGCGTCCTCGTAGTTGTGCCCTTCCCAGGGCATGATCGCCACGAGCAGGTTCTTACCCAGCGCCATTTCGCCGTTGTCGGTGCACGGACCGTCGGCGATCACCTGACCGGCCTCGACCCGCTCACCGCCGTCCACGATCGGACGCTGGTTGGCGCAGGTGCCGTGGTTGGAGCGGGCGAACTTGCGCATCCGGTAGGTGTGGCGGGTGCCGTCGTCGGCCATCACCGTGATGTAGTCGGCCGACACCTCCTCGATGACGCCGCTCTTGTCGGCGACGACGACGTCGCCGGCGTCGATCGCGGCCCTCAGTTCCATGCCGGTACCCACCAGCGGTGCCTCGCTGCGCACCAGCGGAACCGCCTGGCGCTGCATGTTGGCACCCATCAGGGCGCGGTTGGCGTCGTCGTGCTCGAGGAACGGGATCATCGCGGTGGCCACCGACACCATCTGGCGCGGCGAGACGTCCATGTAGTCCACCTCGGCCGACGACACGTACTCGACCTCGCCGCCCTTACGGCGCACCAGGACGCGGGCCTCGGTGAACCGGCCCTTCTCGTCGAGCGGCGAGTTGGCCTGTGCGACGACGTGGCGGTCTTCCTCGTCGGCGGTCAGGTACTCGATCTCGTCGGTGACCACACCGTCGCGAACCTTGCGGTACGGCGTTTCGATGAAGCCGAACGGGTTGACCCGCGCGTACACCGAAAGCGAGCCGATCAGGCCGATGTTGGGGCCCTCCGGGGTCTCGATCGGGCACATCCGGCCGTAGTGGCTCGAGTGCACGTCGCGGACCTCCAGCCCGGCACGCTCACGCGATAGACCACCGGGGCCCAGCGCCGACAGGCGGCGCTTGTGGGTGAGCCCCGACAGCGGGTTGTTCTGGTCCATGAACTGCGACAGCTGGCTGGTGCCGAAGAACTCCTTGATCGCGGCGACCACGGGCCGGATATTGATCAGGGTTTGCGGCGTGATCGCCTCGACGTCCTGCGTGGTCATCCGCTCGCGGACCACCCGCTCCATCCGAGACATGCCGACCCGGATCTGGTTCTGGATCAGCTCACCGACCGTCCGCAACCGACGGTTGCCGAAGTGGTCGATGTCGTCGGTCTCCACCGGCACCTCGACGCCGCCGGGGACGGTCATCGTGGCCTGACCCTCGTGCAGGCGCACCAGGTATTCGATGGTGGCGACGACGTCCTCTTCGGTCAGCGTCGTTCTAGAGGTTTCGGCGGGCTTTCCGCTCAGACCCAGCTTCTTGTTGACCTTGTAGCGGCCGACACGGGCCAGGTCGTAACGCTTCTCCTTGAAGAACAGGTTCTCCAGCAGGGTCTGCGCCGACTCCTTGGTCGGCGGCTCGCCCGGACGCAGCTTGCGGTAGATGTCCAGCAGCGCCTCGTCGGTGCCGGCGGTGTTGTCCTTCTCCAGCGTCGACATCATGATCTCGGAGAAGCCGAACCGGTCCC
>NZ_JBATXN010000322.1:0-4398 GCF_049673265.1 Mycobacterium sp.
GCCAACCGCAGGTCGTGTTACCGACGTACAAGTTAGGTGAGCAGATGCCCAGGACACAGCGAGTGGTCGACCATATCGTCGAGCACCTCGCGAAAATCGAGGTCGATTACACATTCGGTCGCCCCGTCCCCGCGGACATCCTCGACGCGCTGCCCAACGCGACCGATCCTTTCGCCTTGTCGCTCAACGAGAACCCGTTTCCGCCGCTGCCGGCCGTTCGCTCGGCCCAATACCGAAACCTGCTCAGCCAAGCCGGATTCCAGATGACACGGGCGGCGCAAACCGCGTCACCCCTCAGCGTGGTCGAGGCCCGAGCGGCGTAACAACCACCTGCAACGGCTCGCTGGGGCCAGACCGTGCTCGCATGCCGACGGCGGGGGCCGAATGTCGATAGTGGCCGTCAGTGTGGTCGTGGTACCAGGTCGTTTCCCCCGGCGCCGGCAGACCGGCCTTCCGCAGTGTGGTCGACAGTGGGCGGTAAGAGGGCGTGACCGGTATGCGATCAACAATGTGGACGATGGCGGGACGCTGGTCCTGTGGGAGGCCGCCCAACGCGGTGGTCAGGGTAGCCGCGGTGAGGACGCCGTCTTTGCCAAGCGTCACGGCCGCGACCGCGACGTCGTGCGCGTCGCTCGCAACGGGGTAGACCACGGCCAGGTCGATCACGGCGATGTCGCCGAGGGCATCGCAAATCGGCTGGCAGAAAACCGGTCCGCACACCGACTGGATCACGGTGTTCCTGTTGTCGACGAACCAATAGTCACCGTCGCTATCGCGGCGAAACAGGTGGTCGGTGGTGATCCAGGTGTCTCCCTCGGCGAATACCCCACGCATCGACACGTGCGCGGCATCGAGTCCGGAGCGCGGCTTCGCAAGCAGCACGCCCACTTCATCGTCGGTGCAGGGGCGCACAAAACCGTGGTCATCCTCAATGAACCGGCCCGTCGCAGCGTCGTAGCCGCCGAGCCGAATCTCGGCGCTGCCCGGCAGCGGCCGACCCTTGGCTCCGGTCTTGGTGCCCGCCACATTAGCCAGAAACGCGTCCCCCTCGGTGGAGGCATAGAATTCCATCACTCGGGCCGGGGCGAATCGGTCGGTGACCTTGTGCCACAGCCCGATCGGCATTCCGGCTCCGATGAACAACCGGATCGGATGATGTTCGGCAAGCTCGGGCGACGTCGCGTCCACCAATTCGAGGAGCATGGCCCAGGTGTAGGACACCACCGTGACCCCGTAACGGTGGACCTCGTCGGCGAACCGCGTTGGGTCGACACCCCGGGTCAACGCGATGCGCGACCCGCCGGCGACCGCGCCGCCTAGGCCGACCATCAGACCCGACGGATGGTGCAGCGGGGTCAGGCAATAGATCGTGTCACCGCGGCCCAGCGCGGCGGCAGTAGCCGTGCCGTAGGCCGACAGCGCCCACCGATGATTGGTGACCTTCTTGACCACCCGGCGCCCTCCCGTCGTGCTGAAAAACACGAAGGCGAGATCACTTGCCCGGCCCGGGTTCGGCCGATACCACTGCGGCAGCCGCTCAGCGGACAGGTCGAGGCGGTCCAACTCGACGACCCGGTCCGCCGCCGTCCGGCCGACGTCCGCGCTGCGGCCGTGACCGAGGATCAGCACCCTGGCCCCAGTCGCGGCGGCTGCCGCCAGATGGTGTGGGTCAGTGACGATGTCGGCCACCTCGCACAGCCGGACGGCGGCGACGAGGTCATCGTCCGGGGGTAGCAGCACCGCCACTGCGCCGAGCCGCGACAGTGCCGCGATCGCAGCTACGGCGCTGGGGCTGGTGTCCATCAACACCCCGATGTGGGCTCCCTGACGGACGCCGACGGCGATCAGGCGGCGCACCGCGTCGTCGACGCGGTGATCGACGGCCGCGTTGGTATGGACCCGATCCTCGAAGAGGAAGCATTCCTCTTCGGGCGCTCGGTTCGCCTGTTCGGCCATCAACTGGCCCAACGACACCCGGGTATGGGGCTGCAGCCGCCCGAGGCGGGCGAGCCGGGGCAGGGTACGCACGGCCTCCCCGGCGATTTCCCTTCCGCCGCGCGCCGCCCCGACTGCGGCGTCGACCAACCCCAGGCTTACGCCGATGCCGAGTTCGGCCAGCGCAACCGTCGAGCGACCGATACGCGACGACAGCCCGAGGTCGCCATCGATCCCGACGCTGGGATCGGTCTCCATCGCGTGCACGCCCTCCGGCCTCGGCCCTCGACCGTCTCGCCACAGCACCCAATTACCGACAGCGGGCCAGGTGTGCGTGGCGGCGGTCGATCCGACAACGAGGCCGAAGTGACCTGCCCGCAGTAGCACCTCGGACACCTCGGCGCGGGGGGCGGCCCGCCGGATTCCTCGCACGGACGCAGGTTGGCCGATGTCATCGATCTCACCGACGAACGCAAGGACCGGACAGGTGATTTCGGCGAGCGTGATCAACATGCCATCGATGACGGCGCCACCGGCCATCATGCGGTTATGGACCACGAACTGCCGTAGCAGTTCGGCAACCGCGGGACCCGACCATGCCACCCAGCCCTCCACCTCGAGGAAGCGGCGTTGCTGTTCCCTGGGCAGCAACGCCTCTCGGTCATGGAGCTGCCGCAGAAAGTTCCACCTCGCCCGGACCGTCTTGATCGGGTCCAGAAGTTGAAATCCGGTACGGGCCATCCATCCGGATACCGAGAGACGGTTGAAGACGTGGTCGGCGATCAGCTGGGCGCCGCGGCCCGCCAGGGCCGCGGGAATTCCGAACGGCAGACCACTGAGCGAATCGACGGCGGCGCCGAATGTGATGACGCTGGCCAGGCCCTCAGAACGCCGGTAAGCCGCGGTTTGGTAGCAGAACAGGCCGCCCTGCGAGTAGCCCGCCAAATGCACCTCGCGGCCGGTGTGTGCCTGTACCGAGTCGATGACCCGGCTCAGCGCCACGACATGGTCGCTCAACGTGCGCTCGAGCCCACCGGTTTCCCGGTCCGGTGAGCCGAAGTCCACCACCCACGGGTCCACACCGAGATCATGCAGGACACCGACCGCGCCCTGGTCTCTGGTGACGTCAAACACGTTGGCTGACATCATCATCGGCGGCACAAGTACTACCGGCGGCCGTGACGAATCAGTCGCGGCGTCGGGGAAGTAGCGTCGTAACCGGTACATGTCGCACCGCTCGATGATCTGAAACGACGATGGACGGGATCCAGTCTGAAGGCCACCGAACCGCAGCACCTCGACGCCGGTCCGCGTGGTCGCGACGATCCGGTTGACCGGACCGGCGATCAGTCCGCTACCCCACGTCACCGGTACCACACGTCACACCGACACTCCCGGCGATCACGCATGGGTTGACGTCACTCACTCGAGACTACGCGCAGCCAGAGTATGTTTTGGCGGTTAAGCGCGGAGCCCGACAGGTGGGGCTGATCGGCGTTGGCGATACTGGACGGGTGCCGACCACCGATTTCCACCCCGATCTCCGCAGAGTCGCCCGTCTTGCCCCACGCGCACTGGTCGGTCCGCGCACGCTGCGACTGATCCGCAGGCTGTCTCCGGTCATCCAGCACGGTAAGACCCCCGAGGGCATCGAGGTGCTCACGCTGGGCTCCGGTGTTGGTGTGCGGCTGCACCGCCCGGTCGGCGTCAGCCAACGCAGCGCCGCGCTGCTGTGGATCCACGGCGGCGGTTATGTGCTGGGCAGCGCACAGCAAGACGACGCCCTGTGCCACCGCTTCACCCGTGAGCTGGGCGTCACCGTTGCGTCGGTGGACTACCGGTTGGCGCCCGAGCACCCCTATCCCGCACCGCTGGAGGACTGCTACTCGGCGCTGACCTGGCTGGCCAGTCTGCCCGCGGTTGACCCGGCGCGGATGGCAATCGGCGGGGCCAGCGCCGGCGGCGGGCTGGCGGCAGCGCTGGCGCTGCTGGCCCGGGACCGCGGCGAAATCGCCCCGGCACTGCAACTGCTGGCCTACCCGATGCTCGACGACCGCAGCGGCGTGGTGCCGAAGAACCCGAACTACCGATTGTGGAGCCCGAAAAGCAATCGCTTCGGCTGGGCGGCGTACCTCGGCAACGCCGACCCCCAAGTCGCCGTCCCGGCGCGCCGCGCCGACCTGAGTGGGCTGGCGCCGGCCTGGATCGGTGTTGGCACCCACGACCTGTTCCATGACGAGGACCTGGCCTACGCCGAGCGCCTCACCGCGGCCGGGGTACCCTGCCACGTCGAGGTGGTCCAGGGGGCCTTCCATGGTTTCGATCTGGTCCTCCCGAAAGCTGGTGTGTCACAGGCATTTTTTGCCAGCCAGTGCGCGAGCCTGCGCACCGCACTTGCTCCGAAGGGCTGATCGCCGGCTATGCGCGCAAGCGCACCGTTCTCGGTAACCGAAGAGCAGCGCG
>NZ_JBATXN010000323.1:0-3562 GCF_049673265.1 Mycobacterium sp.
GGCTAGCCGGCCATCGCGGCGTAACCATCGGCCAGGCCGCGTAGTTGGCCGGCGCAATCACCGGTGAACGACGCGCCGTGCATCAGCGCCAGCGTGGTCGGTGTCAGCTGGGCCAGCTGCTCCAACGTGGGTCGCAGATTGGTAGTCAGGCCGGTGGCATGGAACAGCGCCTCAGCTTCCAATGCCGGTGCTACGCAATCGGATTCGGTCAGCGCAGGACATTGGCCGGTGTGTGTGAGCAGGTCGCCGGCCAGCAACGTCGACGAAGTCTCGTCGAACCACAGCCCGCTTTCCCAGTTGTGCGGCACGTGCGGGGTGGCGATGAACCGCAGCCGATGCCCGCCGATATCGAGCACGTCGCCAGGTTCCGTGCCCACTGGCACCGGTGGCCGGTCGCACATATCCGTCAGTGAAAGCATGCAGGCCAGCGGACCGTGGATGACTTGGGCGTGCGGCGCGGCCGCCAGGAGCATGTTCATCGCGCCGCACTCGTCGGCCTCGAGGTGGGCGAACGAGATCCAGCGAAGCTGCTCCAGCGGGATCACCTTGGTGATGGCCCCCGAAACCAGCGGGAAAAGTTGGCGCATGCCGCAGTGGAACAGAAACGGTTGGTCACCGGTCAGCAGAAACTGATTGAAGGTGAACCCATGTTCGGTGATGCCCGGCACCCAGGTGGAGAACCGAAAGATACCCTGCGCGATCTCGTCAACTTTGGTTTGCAGTCCAGCGTCCATACCCAACTTTTACATCTGCGCCCAGACAATTTTGCTCTGTAAGTACGTTTCGATGCCGGCTTTGCCGGACTCGTAGCCCCAGCCGGATTGCTTGTACCCGCCGAACGGCATCGAGTGGTCAAACTGCATCTGACAGTTGAGTCCCACGGTTCCAGCCTTGAGTCGCTTGGCCAATCGGTGCGCGCGGCCCAGGTCCTTAGTCCACGCGGTGGCCGCCAGCCCGTAGGTGCTGTCGTTGGCAAAGGCGACGGCTTCATCGTCGTCGTCGAACGGCAAAACGGTGACCACCGGCCCGAAGATCTCCTCTTGGAACAGCCGGCTTGTGCTCGCGACATTGGTGAGCACGGTCGGGTGCACGAAGTATCCCTTGCGGTCGAGTCGATGCCCGCCGGTGACGATCTCGACCCCGTCGCTGCGCCCCTCGTCGAGGTAGCCCAGGACGCGACTGAGCTGTTTCTGGCTGATCAGCGGGCCGATCACGGTGCCCTCTTCCTTGGGACCTCCGAGTTGCAGACGGTTGGCCATTTTCGCGATGCCAGCCACCACCTGGTCGTAGACGCCGCGCTGGGCGAAGATACGCGAACCACACACGCAGGCCTGGCCGGAGTGGATGAAGGTGCCGAACGCGGCCGTGGTGATCGCGGCCTTCAGGTTGGCGTCATCGAAAATCAGCACGGGCGACTTGCCGCCGAGTTCGAGAGTGACCTTGTTGAGGTTGCTGGCCGCGGCGGCATGCACGATTTCCCGGCCGACTTCGGTCGATCCGGTGAAGGCGACCTTTTCGACGTCCGGGTGTGCGGTGAGCGCCGCACCGGCGGTGTGACCGTAGCCGAGCACCAAGTTCGCCACCCCCTCCGGCACTCCCGCCTCGGCCAGGATTTGATCCAAAACGACTGCTGTCAGCGGGGTTTCCTCGGCTGGCTTGACGATGCTGCTGCAACCCGCAGCCAGCGACGGCGCGAGCTTGGCGCAGAAATTAAACGCCGGGCCGTTCCACGGAAAGATCAGCCCCACGACGCCGTAGGGTTCCTTCAGCGTGTAGGTATGCAAGTGCGAGTCGACGCCGGTGAGGCCGCCGGTGTTCACGTCGCGCGCGATGCCCTCGATCTTGGTGCACCAACCGGCGTAGTAGCGAAAGAACTCGGCAGCGACCCGCACCTGTGCCTGCGCCTGAACCGGGGTCATGCCACCGTTGAGCGACTCGAGCTCTTGCAGGATTGTCGTGTGCTGGTCGATCAGCTCGCCGACCCGCCACAGCACCTTGGCCCGCTCGTAGTCGGGCAGGCCCGACCACACGCCCGACTCGGCGGTCGCCTTCGCCCGCGCCACCGCGTCGTTGACGGCGTCGGGGCCGCAGTCTTTGAACTCGGTGATCTGCTCTTCGGTGGAGGGATCGACGACGCGGATCACGTCACCGGTGCCGGGCCGTTCGCGGATCTCGTCCAACACCGCCTGCACCTTCATCGGTCTGCCCTTCTGCTGTCGGTGGAACTTTGCTGACCAGGCGTAGGTTATGCGCTTAACCACCGGATGTCTAGGTCGATGCGCGAACAATCAGTCGGGCGATGTCGGTGGGCTCGGGAGGTGCCGGTGCCGGGTAGCCCAGTTCCGTCAGTACCGCGGCGATGGCGGCGTCGGCGACGGCGGTGGGGTTGAACTCGACCGTGGTCAGGGGTGGCGAACTGATCTGTCCCATCGGCGTGGCGTCGACGCCGATGACGGCAAGGTCGGCTGGGCAGCGCAGGCCCGCTTCGCGGATGCCGTACAGCAGCAGATGCGCAACCTCGTCACTTTGCGCACACACCGCGGTGACGCCGTCCGCGACCCAGCGGCCGACGACCTCGACGGCGTTGTCCGCCGTGACGTCAGCCACGGCGACCGGCGGCAGATCATGGGCGCGCGCCGAGTGCGCGACGCCGTCGAACCAAAAGTCGCCCAAGGCATGCCATTTGGCGATGCCGGTGTAGGCGAACGCGATCGTGCGGTGGCCACGGGAAACCAGGTGCTCGACGCGGATCGCACCGATCGACAGATGCGGATCGCCGAGTGCAGGCAGTGTCCCGATCTCGATGTAGGGCACGTTCGCGGCGTCGACCGCGCTGCGTGCGGCACTGCTCAGCGGAAACAGGCTGGTGACCGCAATCGGATCGAGGTTCTCGATCGCGTCGACGGCAGGTTGATCGTCCTCGGTCTCGAAGATCTGGACCTGAAGCAGGCCGCGCCGGGCCAGCTCCGTGGTCATCTGGCTACCGGCTTGCATCGGCATCTCGCCGACGGCCACCCGTGGCACCACGTATAGCACCACACCGCTGTTGCCGCTGGCGAGGTTGCGGGCGGCCACGTTGGGTCGATACCCCAGTTGTTCGGCGGCTCGGTTGACCGCTTCCTGGGTGCGCGACGAGATCCGTCTGCCTTCAGATTTGTTCAGTACATAGCTGACTGTCGCGGTCGACACGTTCGCCAACCGGGCCACGTCGGCATGGGTGGGTCGCGGCCGTGCCATGCCTCATCTTCGCAAATCGCTTAGTCAGCGGTCAGCGCATGCACGGCGTGCCCGAACATGGTCTGTTTGATTGCGCCGACCGTGCCGGGATCTTTGGCGCCGAGGGGACGAAGAACCTCGACGGCCGCGGGCGTCACTGCGCCCTCGGGGGCAACGGAGTCGACAATGCCAAGGCTTGCGGCGTCGTCGCCGCCGAAGCGGCGTCCGGTCGTCATCGAGGCGACCGCCGCCTGCGGAGTGAGCTTGGCTTGGATCAGCGCCGCCATGCCAGGCGTGAAGGGGATACGGATGTCGGCTTCGGGAAAGCAGAAGAAGCCGCGGTCAG
>NZ_JBATXN010000324.1:0-6745 GCF_049673265.1 Mycobacterium sp.
CGACAGCGGGGTGCCTTGGGAGCGGAACGCAGCCGAGCCGTTGCTCTGCAGGAAGGGCAGGTTGGCCAGCGTTTCGACATTGCTGACCAGCGTGGGCCGTTCGGCGACGCCGACCTCGAACGGGCGCGGTGGCTTGTCGGTCGGTTTGGCCGGGCCGCCGTTGATCGCCTGGACCGCGGCGGTCTCCTCGCCGGCCACGTACCCGGGTTGCACGGTCACCAGCTCGAGTGTGATGCCGTGCGGCTCGGAGCCGAGCTCTGTTAGCGCCGTCTCGACGCTGCGGGCCGATCCGTGGTCGGACACGTACACGTAGGCGCTGTCGGCGGCAACGATCGCCGCTGCCAGTCGCAGCCCGTCCAGAACCAGGTGCGGGCGGTTGCGCAGCAGCCAGCGATCCTTGATCGAAGCCGGTTCTCCCTCTTCGCCATTGGCGACGACAACGCTGCCGCCCGCGCGGCTCCCGTTATCGCGAACCGCGCGCAACTTCACCGCGAGCGGGAAGGCAGCGCCGCCGCGACCGACCAGCCCGCTGGACTCAACCTCGCTCAATAGTGCGTCGACGCCGGCCAATGGCCGATAGCCGCCCCGCGTCTGGTACGTCGCGAGGTCCTCACGGGTTTGGGGCTGCTCGCCCAGCAGCCTGGGCGGGCAACCCGGAGTGCTCGCCACGGTGACCGGTTCGGCCTGAGTGGTTATCTGGCTGGTGTTCATGACCTAGCTCGCAGTCCCGGCAGTTACGCTTTCGCACATGCGGACTGCCGTGGTGCGCGTCAACATCGACCCCGAGGGACGATTCACGCATGCGCGGCTACGAGAGGGCATGGTGGCCCTCCTTGGGCTGGTGGGCGAGGCGGGCGTCGATGTGGTGGAAAGCGACCTCACGACGATGCCGACCGGCCGCCGGGAAGTGCAATTGCTGATCGCTGCCGAAGACGCCGATGTGGCCCAGCGCACGGCAATCGCGTTGTGCACCAAGTCCTTTGGCGACACGGCTTCTCCCGGTGTGGTGACCTTTGTCAGCAGAGGAACCGACGATGACGCGCATGGCGTGTTGGCTGGGTTCGGGCTCACCGGCGAGATCGTCCGGGCCCCCGGCGACGACGGCTACGACATCGTCTACGTGACGTTGCGCGAGGAAGACCTGGAACGCATTCCGGAGAGCCGTGTCCACACAGCCTTGGAGGCCTCGCTCAACTGCGAGGTCCACATTCGCACTATGTAGTACATCGTGAGACATCACGAGCCCAGGAACTCCAGGATTGCCGGGGCGGCCTGCACCCACGTGTCGAACATGTTGAAGTGCTTAACCTTGCCCGCGGCACGCGCCTCGGAGGCACGCTCCCACGCATCCTCCGGCCAAGGTGGGTCGATCAACTTCGAGCCCTTGATCAGGCAGCTGACTTCCATTGACGTCCGTTTGGGGTGGTCCATGTCGTTCTCGCCGCCACGAATGATCAACGTGGGAACTTTTATGCGATCGAACATTTCGTCGTCGACGCCCGGAATCGTCTGTCCCGGCTTGGAAACGAACGCGTTGAGCCAGCGCAGCATCACCTTGAGGAACTCATCGGAGTCGAAGTCGAGGAACCGCTGCTTGTTGGCTGGGTTTTCGTCGATGCGGTCGCGCCACTCCTGCACCTTCACCACGCCGTCCATTCCGGTACCCCGCACCGCAAGGATGCTGGGGATGATGTAGAAGGAACCGAGCACGAAGGTGCCGTAGATGCCGCCGACGATGTTCCACACCACGAGCTTGGTGACCATTTCCGGATAGAGCATCGTGGTGAGCATGGAATCCCTTGCCCCACCGGAGCCTCCGGCGAGGATGCAGCGCTCGAAGCCCAGACCCGTTACCAGCTTGTGCAGCGTCTCTGCGCGCATGTGGGATTCGCTTTGCCCGTAGAACTGCACATCGGACTTGCCGCAGTTGGGCCGGTCCCAGAGCAGCACCCGGTAGCCGCCGGCGGCCAGGGCATCGGCCAGCGGACGCAGGCCTTCAATCTCCTTACTGAACCGGCCGCCCGGTGTCAGGGCAATGAGATCGCCGGACTCACCGAGGATTTCGTAGACGACGTTGCCACCGTTCACTTCGAGAGACGCCACGCGATACTCCTGTAGGTCAGGCCATCACCAGAACGTCGTCGCCGACGACGCGCACCGGGTAGGTGCGAATGCTCCATTCGGGCTTGACCGCGGTCGTGCCGGTCGCGAGCTCGAAACCCCATTGATGCCAAGGGCAGTAGATGTACTCCAGGTCCCGCACCATGACGGCGTCCCCGGCGGCGGTCTCGTCCACGACGGTGCGGCCCCGAACGCGGCCGGAGCACAGCGGGCCGCCCTGGTGTGGACAGTAATTCGCGATGGCGTAGAAGGTTCCGTTGACGTTGTACACACCCACACCGTGCCGTCCGATCGGCACGAGCTTGTGCTTGCCCGGAGGAATCTCGTCCACGGTGGCCACAATGTGCTCGCGGCCCTGTGCGAGGCGAGGCTGGGGCCGCTCCGTGGCTGCCCCACTCTCTTCAGAACTCAACTCAGAACACCCGGGCTTGGCCCTCGAGGACGGGAACCGTCTCCGGAAGGTGATAGGTCGCAATGCCGTTGCGGTACATGATCGATTCGCGCGCGGCCTTAGGCAGATGCTTGACCACCCAGCGCGGGTCGTCGAACGTCCAGTGCGGGTAGTCGGATGAGTACAGCAGGATTTTGTCGCACTCCATCCACTCCATCGCGCGGGTCAACTCCGTCTTGTCCTCGGGGTAGTCCAGCGGCTGCGTGGTGAACTTGATGTGGTCCTTCACGTAATCGGACGGCTTGCGCTTGATCTCCACTCGTGACTTGCGGGCCTCGTAGATCGAATCCATGCGCCACATGAGCGGCAGGATCCAGCTGAAGGCGTGCTCCACGAAGACGATCCGCAAGGTCGGGAAGCGGTCGAAGACGCCGTCGAAGATCAGGCTCATCACCTGGTTGGCCGCCAGCAGCGAGTAGGTCACCATGAAGTCGTGGTTGTAGCTGGGAAAGCCCACCGGCGGCGTCGGAAGCAGCTCGTAGGTACCGCGCGACAGGTGGCAGCTGACGGTGATGTCGTGCTTGGTGGCGGCCGCCCAGATGGGGTCGTACTTCGGGTGTCCCCAGGACGGTCTCGGCTCGGCTTTGATCAGAATCTGGGCCATGTAGGGGTGTCCCGCCCACTTCTCGATCTGTTCGACGGCGCCTTCCGGGTCTTCGATGGCGACGCAGATCGACCCGCGCCAACGCTCGTGCCAGTTGTTGTGGCTGTCGAGCCAGTGGTTGTTCTGCCAGTCGTTGAGTGCGCTCGAATACGCCTGGTTGGCTTCCGGTAGACGCGGCGTGCGGCCGGCGGGCTCCAGGATCGCGATGTCGGAGCCCGCTTCCATGATCAGCTGGCGGAATGCCATGTCTGGGTCGCTGCCCGGGAACTCGCCGTCAGGCGGGAAGGTGTCGGTGCGCATCGCGAAGGCGTGCGCGTAGTCGGGGGCGTCGTAGTAAATCAGTTCGCCGATCTTGTGGTCGAGGAAGAATTTGCTGCGCCATGGCTCGGGGATGTACGGGGTGATCTCGCCGCGCTTGGGCACCGGGTGGACATCCGAGTCGACACACCGGACCGCGATGCGCTCCTTGGCGGGGACTCGTTCCTGCGTGTGAGTCAATGTCATTTCGACCTCCTCAGCCTTCTTCTATTCTGCGACTAGCCCGCCGCGAGGTCGACAGAAATGTCGATTCCGTACAGGCTGGCCGCGTTGCGCCAGCACAGCTTCTCGCGCTGCTCGGTCGACAGCGCCTTCGGCAGCTTGTGGATGTCGCCGCACTGCCAGTGCGGATAGCTGGAGCCGAACATCACCATGTCCTCTTTGCCGGTGAAGCCGAACCACTCGCCGGCGAATTCGACGTCGCCCGGACCGTCGAGGCTGCCCTGGACGAAGTACACGTGTCCGGGCAGGTAATCGCTGGGGATCCGGGGCGCCCACGGGGTCTGCTCGAGGTGCGGACGGCCGAAAGTGTCCATCCGCCAGATGAACGGTGTAACGAAGTCCGCGGCGCCGTCGGCCCAGACGAACTTGAGGCTGGGCCAGCGCTCGAAGACGCCCTCGGCGATCATGTTCATCAGGTGATACAGGTAATTCAGCGCCATGAAGCTGACGTACTGCTCGTACGTGAGCGTGTTGCCGGACGGGGTCGGGGGAAAGCCGATGCCCTCACCCGTTTCGATGTGAACTGCGACAGGGAGATTGGCGTCGGCTGCGGACTCCCAGAGTGGCCAGAATTGCGGCTTGCCGTACAGCTCGCGGGACTGCAACGGGACGGCGATCTGAACCACCCGCGGGTGGCCGCGCCACTTCTCGATTTCGCGCAGGGCACCGGCAATGTCGTCGGGGTTGACCCGGATTGTGCCGCGGAACCTGTCACCGAAGTGGGCGGACTCCAGCCATTTCGACACCATCATCTCGTTGTGGGCCGCGTGCAGGGCGGTGCCCAGGTGTCGGTCCGGCATGATGCCGCGCCCCATCGGATGAAGTACCGCGACATCGACGCCGCGCGTCGTAAACAGTTCGTTGCCAACGAATTCCGGATCCGAACCCGGGTATTGACGGTCCGGTCCCTCGGTGTCCGGGGCGTACTCGCCGCCGGGCGCCCCGTACCAGTCCATTTCGTAGTCGGGGAATCCGCGACTCTTGTAAGGCTCGCGCATTACCGAGCGCAGTTCCTTGTTGGACGAGAAGAAGATGTGCACGCTTGCGTCGATCAGCGGCGTCCGGGTTCCGTCCGGGTGCTCGATCACCTAAACCACCCTTCGCGGCGCCGACGACTGTGTCGCGCCTGCTGGCCATACGCTAGCCAATCTAACATTCCGATTCGTCGCCAATCAACAGGGTTTCCGGTAAGCATTTCGATTAATCATCACGCCTGCTAGTGGTCACAATTGCGGGCAGCACGTGTAAGCGTTGTTCTTCGTAAGCGATAATATCATTCTCAGGTACGCGATGGCAGGGACGTGGGGCCCACCGTGACGCCGGCGGCTCGTTCGATCGGTTTGATCGCCGAGGTGAAGTCCGAATCAGCCCCCTCGTCGTGTAAGGCGGTTTCCCACAGCCGCCCGACCGCCGCAGCGATCTCGACGGGCACACCACTCGACTCTGCTTCGTCGAGATACAGCCGCACGTCTTTGACCATCAGCCCGGTGGCAAAGCCGTAGTCGAACGTGCGCGGAAGAATCGCGCGCGGGAACTTGTCGCGGCTGGCGCTCGTCGCGCCAGAGCCTGCGTTGAGCACGTCGATCATGACGCCCGGATCGAGTCCGGACTTCACGCCCATCACGACGACTTCTGATGTTGCGACGAGCACTGTCGCCGCCAGGATGTTGTTGGCCAGCTTCATGGTTTGCGCTGAACCGGGCGTCTCGCCGATGTAGAACGGCTTGCCGATCGTCTCGAGCGACGGCTTGAGGATGTCGAATTCGATGCGGGGGCCGGAGACCATCAATGCGAGGGTGCCATTTTCGGCTCCGCTTACCCCGCCGCTGACCGGGCTGTCGAGCGCAGCGATGTTGCTTCTGGCGAGGGCGCCGTGGATCTGTACTGCTGTTTGGCGGCCAATTGTCGAGAGGTCGACATAGCGCTTGACCCGGGAGCCTTCGATCACGCCACCGACCCCGGTCGCGACCTCGAGTGCGACTTGCGGGGAGGGCAGGCTGGCCATGACAGTTTCAGCGCGGTCGGCGACCTCCTTCGGCGACGACGCCGGCTGGGCCCCGAACGCGACAACCCGGTCGAGAGCTTCGGAGCTGGTGTCGAAGGCGACGATTCGGCGATTGGCTCGAATGAGGCGTCGTGCCATCGGAAAACCCATGTGGCCCAGGCCGATGAAACCGATCTCCATTGCGACCGCCTAGCATTCCGACGAGATTGTTACTGTGCTAATAAGAGAATACTATTCTCGTAGCACTTTAACTGAGCTAAGGAGCTGGCCGGGATGCTGCTGGAATTCGACGCCGATCAGCGGCTCTGGCAGGAAACGGTGCGTGACGCCGTCGGCAAGCAGTGCCCGCCGACGCTGGTCAGAGGGGTTGCCGAAGACGGCGTGGACCCGACACCGGTCTGGAAGGCCTACGTCGAGCACGGCTGGACCGAGATGAGCGATCCGGAAACCGCCGTCGAGTTGGCCATCGTTTTAGAAGAGCTGGGCCGGGCCACCGATCCCACGCCGTTTCTGGCGACGATGAGCCAGTTCGCACCGCTGGCTGGGGCTCGGTTCGACCCGCAGGCCTCCGGGACCGCCGCCTACACGGGCGTGAAAGCGCATCGGGCCGACGACGGCTGGGTGTTGGACGGCACGGCGGAGCATGTGCTGGACGGGGACCGTGCCGAGTGGTTGGCGGTGGTGACCGACGCCGGGGTGTTCATCGTCAGCGCAGCCGAGGTGGCGGGGCAGGTCACCAGGCGACGCAGTTCGGTGTTCGACCCGGTGCTGCACGTCGCCGAGTTGAGTTTCAGCCACGTTCGGGTACCGGACACCGCACGGGTCAGTGTCGATGCGGAGCGGGCGCGGCATATCGCGCTGATGGGTATGGCGATAACGACGGTCGGTGCCTGCCAACGCATTCTGGATCTGGTCCTCGATCACGTGCGTAACCGGCACCAATTCGGGGCGCCGATCGGCTCGTTCCAAGCGGTCCAGCACAAGGCCGCCGACATGCACGTCGCGGTAGAGCGGGCGCGGGCAC
>NZ_JBATXN010000325.1:0-5065 GCF_049673265.1 Mycobacterium sp.
CCCAGCGGAGCAAACTCGCCATGAAGATCAGTGCGGCCCTGGCCGCCGATTTGGGCATCCTCACCGCCGCCCTGGATGAGCCCGGTGCCGATGTGCTGCACAGTCTGCACCGCTTGGGCGCCAATGCCCAAGCGGCGGTTCCCACCTATCTGGGTCTGAGCGTGATCGTCGGCGGCAGTGATCCGCCGTTCACGTTCACCATTTTCGAGGAGGGCGCGGCCGACAATGTTCGCACCTCGCTTCGGCTGACGCTGCCCGGCGTCGGTGACGGCCGGGCATCGCCCTCGGGTGCCCTGATCCTCTACGCGGGGACGCCGGGAACATTTGTCGACCTCGCCGCAGACCTGGCGTGGCTAACCGGCCGTCCGCCCAGCGACTTCGCGCTCGATCAGCACCTGGGCGTCCCCGCCGGGTCGGACGCCGGGACAGCTCTGCGAACGGCGTCGGTCATCAACCAGGCGATCGGTGTCCTCATGGGCCGCGGCCACCCGCCGGGGCAGGCTCATCGGGAACTGGATGTCCGAGCTGATAGCGCGGGCACCGATCGACACACAGCCGCGCAGTTCATCCTCGACACTCTTACCGCTGAGGACCCCTCTGACGCCGAGCGCGCCAGTCAGGACCCAAACATGGGCTGAGTGTGCTGTCCTCGATCGTGCGAATGACCTTCTCCGCCAGCGTAATCCGTTCGACGAACATGTCACCACAGGGGACTCGGTGCCCAACCGCTGCTACTCGCGTGGCTGACCCCTCGGGTCAGAAGATCTGGCCGGCGGTACCCGGCAGGTGTAGCGTTGTTGTTGTTGAGCCCTTCAGCCAGTCCGGAAAGAGTTTGGCTGTACGCCGCTAAACTTGATGAGCTCTTGCTCGCGCCGCACATTTCAAAGTCGTCATCCGGAATTCGCGGGACCACCAACTCCGCATTCACCCGATCCGTGCGCGTCAGTTAGGACGCGCCGATCAGCCGGCGGCAACGCCAAACCGACGGCGAGCGAAGCGAAATGATGCGTTCAATCCCTGAGCTGATGGGACGGATGGGACACGCCGTCGGCGGTCGCTGCCACTACTACTGATCCGCCCGATGTACTCCCCGGCTCGGCTAGCAGTGGCCGAGCCTAGCGAGATGAACCCGAAAGAAAGAAAGAAAGAAAACGATGGCGATTACTGACGTTCCGGCCTTTGCTCACCTGACCTATCCCGACATCGAAAACCTGGGGGTTGAGCTAGATGCGATCAGGCTGGACATCGAGGATTCGCTCGGAGAGCGCGACGCGCGCTACATCCGCCGCACCATCGCCGCGCAACGTGCTCTAGATCTCGCCGGCCGGCTCATGCTGACCGCCAGCTCAAGGCGCTCGGCATGGTGGGCGGGAACACTGACACTCGGTTTGGCCAAGATCATCGAGAACATGGAGATCGGCCACAATGTCATGCACGGCCAGTGGAACTGGATGAACGACCCCGAGATTCACTCCTCGACATGGGAGTGGGACATGAGTGGTGCGTCAAAGCACTGGCGATACACCCACAACTTTCAGCACCACAAGTACACCAACATCCTCGGCATGGACGACGACGTGGGCTACAGCACCCTGCGAGTCACCCGCGACCAGCCCTGGAAGCCTTACAATATCGGCAACCTGCTGTTCAACAGCATCCTCGCGCTGGGATTCGAGTGGGGAATTGGGTTGCAGCCCATCGAGTTCGACAAGGCTTTCAAGGGCGGTCCGGACCGCGAAACCACCCTCCAGCAGATCCGCGAATTCTCCGCCAAAGCCGGAAGACAGGTGGTCAAGGACTACGTCGCGTTCCCGGCGTTCACTTCGCTGTCGCCGGCGGCGACCTACAAATCGACGCTGATGGCCAACGTCGTGGCCAATGTGATCCGCAACATCTGGGCCAACGCGGTGATCTTCTGTGGGCATTTCCCCGACGGCGCTGAGAAATTCACCAAGACCGACATGATCGGCGAAACCCGGGGTCAGTGGTATCTGCGCCAGATGCTAGGCAGTGCCAACTTCAACGCCGGGCCCGCGATGCGGTTCATGAGCGGCAACCTGTGCCACCAGATCGAGCATCACCTCTACCCCGATTTGCCCAGCAACCGCTTGCACGAGATCTCGATACGGGTTAGGCAAGTCTGCGAGAAATACGACCTCCCGTACACCACGGGTTCGTTCCTGATGCAGTACGGCAAGGCGTGGCGTACTATCGCCAAACTGTCGCTGCCAGACCGCTACCTGCGCGACACCGCCGATGACGCTCCGGAAACCCACAGCGAGCGGATGTTCACCGAACTGGAACCCGGTTTTGCCGGGACAGACCTGGCGACGGGGAGCCGCCGCGGCCTCAAGACAGCGATCGCGGCGGTCCGCCAATGGCGTCGCGACCCGCGCAGATGACCGTGATTTACTGGCCAGTAACCTACGGGACCGTAGGTTAAGTTATAGTCGGCTAGTAGTCGGGCCGGCGTGCCAGAACATCGTTGGATGGAGACCAGTTCGCGTGACCGAGATGAACTATCTCGATCTGCACGGTGAGCGTGTCGCCTATCGGGACGCCGGGGCCGGCGAGGCGCTGCTGTTGATTCATGGCATGGCTGGAAGTTCGGCGACCTGGCGGGCCGTCATCCCGCCGTTGTCAAAGAAGTATCGGGTGGTGGCACCGGACCTGTTGGGGCACGGTGAATCAGCCAAGCCGCGCGGTGACTATTCGTTGGGCGCGTTCGCGGCGTTGCTGCGTGATCTTCTCGATGAACTAGGCATCAGCCAGGCGACCGTGGTCGGTCAATCACTCGGTGGCGGCGTGGCCATGCAGTTCACCTATCAACATCGCGACTACTGTCGGCGACTGGTTCTTATCAGCAGCGGTGGCCTCGGCCCCGATCTGAGCTGGATATTGCGGATCCTCTCGGCACCCGGAGCCGAATTGGTGTTGCCAGTAGTCGCGCCGCAGCCGGTGTTGGACGTCGGCAACAAGCTGAGGTCATGGCTCAAGGCGGCCGGGATTCAGTCGCCGCGCACCGGCGAGATATGGAAAGCCTATTCGTCGTTGGCGGATCGGCAGGCACGGCAAGCGTTCCTGCGTACGTTGCGCTCGGTGGTGGATTACCGCGGCCAGGCGGTCAGTGCGCTCAACAAGATTCATCTAAGTCATGGATTACCCACCATGCTGATTTGGGGTGAGCAGGACCGGATCATCCCTGTCGCCCACGGGTACGCCGCTCACGAGGCTGTGCCGGGTAGTCGACTTGAGGTGCTCGCCGGTGTAGGGCACTTCCCGCATGTCGAGTCCCCGACAGCGGTGGTGGACATCCTTGACGACTTCATCGCCGCCACAGGGCGGGATGCCGATCTGACGAATCGAAAAACCTGATCAGAACAGTCGCCGACCGGGAGCGACCGGCTGATCAGATTGCTGATCCTCGGGTGCGGCGGCACCTGCGCGGCGATCCGCATCGGTTGACGGCCACCGGCGGTCTTGCCGCGTTGTCGTTGGACGCATTGTCCAGCGTTGCCTACGGTCCCGAAGCGATCGTGCTGGTTTTGGTCGCCGCGGGTACTGCCGCAGTGCGGTTGACCCTACCGATCGCGATAGCAATCACGGTGCTGCTGCTGGTGTTGGTCGTCTCGTACCGGCAGGTGATCGCGGTCCACCCGAACGGCGGCGGAGCCTACGCAGTGGCCAAAAAGGACCTCGGCCGAACGGTGAGCCTGTTGGCTGCGGCGAGCCTGGTGGTCGACTACGTGCTGACCGTTGCGGTGAGTCTGGCGGCCGGGGCGGCCAGTCTGGGCAGCGTCTTCCCGGTGATGGCCCATCACTTGCTGGGCGTTACGTTGGCGGGGCTTGCGCTGATCACCGCCATCAACCTGATCGGAATCGCCGAGTCGGCCAAGGTGCTGATGGGACCGGCGATGGTGTTCATCGTCAGTATCTTCGCCATCATCATCGTCGGGTTGATCCGTCCGCATCCGGTAGCCGTTATCGGTGCGGATCTGGGCCCCATCCGCGCGACCGAGGCACTGGGACTGGTGTTGATTCTCAAGGCGTTTTCGGCGGGTTGTTCCTCGCTGACCGGAGTCGAGGCAATCGCCAACGCGGTGCCCCAATTCCGGACGCCCATCGTCAAGCGGGCCCAACACACCGAGGTCGCGTTGGGAGTGTTGCTCGCATCCATGCTTGTTGGCCTGGCCGCGCTGATCCGGCTGCATCAAGTGACACCGCGCGGCGACGTCACGGTCCTCGCGCAGCTCTCGGCGGGAGCATTGGGAACCGGGTGGCCGTTCTATGTGACCAACTTGGCGGTAACTCTGGTGTTGGCTCTCGCGGCGAACACCAGCTTTGGCGGGCTGCCGGTGTTGATGCAGCTGCTGGCCAAGGACCACCGGCTGCCGCACCTGTTCACGCTTCGCGCCGAACGCCCCGTGTACCGCTACGGCGTTGCCGCTTTAGGCCTACTGGCCGCCGCGGTGTTACTCGTCGTCGGCGCCGAAACCCACCGGTTGTTGCCCGTGTTCGCGATCGGCGTCTTTATCGGATTCACGATCAGCCAAACCGGACTGGTCCGGCACTGGCTGCAACAACGCGGCCGCGGCTGGGTGGGCAAGGTCGCACTCAACGGGACCGGGGCGGTACTCACCGCCGTGGCAGGGGCGGTGCTCTTCGCCAGCAAATTCACCGAGGGTGCCTGGCTGCTGCTGCTGCTCGTGCCGGGGCTGATGCTGCTCTTCAATCGGATCGAACGCTATTACTATCACGTCGCCGAACAGTTGGATCTGGGACAACCGCCACTAAAACCCGTTCCGGGACCTTCCCGCGAAGCGGGTGACGCAATGGTCATCGTTCCGGTCATCACGATCAGCAAGGTCGTCGGGCATGCGTTGCAGGTCGCGATGCGACTTGGCGGCGAAGTGGTCCCGGTGACCGTCGACACCGACCCCGACGCCAACCGTCGGCTCTGCGAGCTCTGGAAACAATGGGACCCCGGGCTTGACCTACGGGTCCTGCCCAGCCCGCACCGCACCCTGGTGGCGCCCACGGTCGGTTTCGTCCGAACCCAAGTCGA